>JAZNXY010000045.1:0-54322 GCA_045594105.1 Acutalibacteraceae bacterium
CGGTATTGGCATTTCGTCAAAAGATCTGCCGCATATTTTTGATAGATTTTACCGTGCGGATAAAAGCCATTCCAAAGAAATCGGCGGCACGGGACTCGGTCTTTCGATTGTCAAGCATGCGGTGCGTTTCTTAAATGCCACTGTCTCGGTAGAAAGCACCCTCGGCGAAGGCACCACCGTCAGAGTAGTGTTTTAAATTCGCACAAAGTATTTCGCCTCCCTTGCCTAAAGTGGAGTCGCGATGCAACTCCGTCGACATTTTGCTCGAGTGCATTGTCGTGCACTCGGTTTTGCTTTGCAAAACACCGCAAAAGTCGCACACAGTTTTTCGCCTCCCTTGCCTAAAGGGAGGTGGCTGAGCGAAGCGAAGTCGGAGGGATATAAATGGAACGAAAACACAACCCCAAACTTACAGAAAACGCAAAAACATTACGTAAAAATATGACCAAAGAAGAGCGGCATTTATGGTATGATTTCTTACGAACATATCCTGTCCGCTTTTTGAGGCAAAAAGTCATAGATACATACATCGCAGACTTTTATTGTCATTCCGCCAGATTGGTTATAGAACTTGACGGCTCACAACATTACGAAGAAAAAGGACTACTGAAAGATAAAGTCAGAACTGAGAAAATAGAAAGCAGAAATTTGACGGTTATACGCATTCCTAACAACGAAATTAATCGTAATTTTAGTGGTGTTTGTGAGTATATTGATTTGTGTGTGAAAAAAGCACTATAAAATCCCCCACCGCCCTTCGGACGGAGCCCCCTTTAGGCAAGGGGGCCTTAAAAAAACAAAAAACCGACCTTGAAAATCAAGGTCGGTTTTCTTTTACACTTTTTTCTTACAGATCAATTCTGCCGTACAGGGAAGCGGAGCGTTCCGCTTCCGATTCGGTTTTCTGCGGCGGTGTTGCACCGTCAGCCATCGGCAACGGGTTGCTGCGCGGTACAAACTGACGTACCGGTCTGCCTTCCGCAACCTCTGCTTCACGGCGTGCGGGGCGTTCGCTGCGTGCCTCTTCGCTTTCCTTACGCGGACGGCGGCGACGGGAAGCACGCTGCTGTTTTACGGGGTTATCGTCCGAAGGACCGATAACAACGTGGCGGGCACTGTCGCTGCCCACACTCCAGGAGGTAGCGCCTTCAATATCCTGCACGGTGGTGTGGATGATGCGGCGCTCATACGGATTCATCGGCTCCAGAGAGGAACGACGGCCGGTTTTTGCCGCCTGTGCACCCATTTTCTTGGCGAGTGCAACCAAGGTTTTTTCTCTCTTTTCACGGTAATTGCCGATGTCAATGTTGATACGGCAATATTCTTTGTCCACACGGTTCGCAACCAAACCCGCCAGATACTGCAGCGCATCCAGGGTTTCGCCACGACGGCCGATGATAAAGCCAAGATCTTCGCCTTCTACAACCAAAAGGCAGGTATCTTTTGTTTCGTTAATGGTAACGGTAAAGTCGTGAGCACCCATTTCGGTGAGCACGTCCTCCAAAAATGCCTTTGCGGCTTCGGCAGCACCGTCGATAACGGTACCTTTTACCTCAGCATCTGCACCGCCGAACAGACCAAAGGTCTTTTTCTGCGGCTCGGTGAGGGTTTCAAAACGGACAGACGCAGCCGGAACACCGAGCGCCTCCACAATTTTCGCCTGTGCCTCCTCGACGGTGGCGGCTTTCATAACCAGTTCTTTTGCCATTAGTTTTCTTCCTTTCCGTCATCTGCGGAGGTGGTGTCGGTGGGGGCAGATGCTTTTTTATTTTTCTGTTGTGCGGCAGCGGCCTTTTCTTCCGCTTCCTTTTCTGCTTTCAGCGCCGCTTCTTCTCTTGCACGGGATTCCGCAAGCCGTTTTTTGTCTTCTTTTTTACGCTGACGGCGTTCTTCATACTCTTTTTGTGCCTGTTCACGGATTTTGGTGGGGTTATAGATGTTATTTAATACCACCGTCTGCACGATAGCGAGCAGATTGGACAAAATCCAGTAAAGACCCACACCGGCAGGTACGCCAAACGAGATAAACAGGGACATCAGCGGCATGGTCAGCATCATGGCATTGGGGGAACAACCACCTGCCTGTTGCGGCATGGTGCTCTTGGTATAATGCATCGAAACCAACGATGTGCCCAATGCGGTCAGACCGGACAAAATAGCAATCAGCCACAGCCAGCTGATACCGGTAAAACTGCCGGTCCACGGGGTTTCGAGCAGGGAAAGACCAAACACCTTAAACTCTTTTTGGGTCTCCACCATACTGTCATAGGTAGTATCCACATCCGCAACCTGCGCCGTGGCAAGTGCTTTTTTGATTTCAGCGGGGTGGTTTTCCACGTGTTTCAAAAGGGTAAGTTCCTTATAATATTCACTTTTGGTCTCCGCAGCGGTAACCAGCGGCTTATCGTCCTCGGTTTTGATTTCGGTAAGTGCGGTAATACTGCTGTCGATAGCGGTTTTCGGAATATCCTGCAGGTAGGTCAGCGGCTTATAAATCACCGCAATAACGCTCATAAGCACCAGCATCTGCACAATAGACGGCAGACAACCTGCGGTCATCTTAATGCCTTCTTTTTGGTACAGCTCCTGCTGTTTTTCCATAAGTTTCTGCTGGTCGTGACCGTATTTTTTCTGCAGACGGTCAATGCGAGGTGCTAATTTTGCACGCTGCGCCTGCTGCTTTTGCTGATTCAAGGACAGCGGGAACATCGCCAGACGGATTACCACCGTAAACACTAAAATGGTCAGAAAGTAGCTGCCCATCCAGTCGTAAAACAGAGACATAATCCAGCCGAGCGGTTCAGCAAAGATGCTGAAAATCTTCATCATTTCGGGGTTCCTCCTTTTTTCGTGGACCGTTTACACGGGAGGTGGGAGAGGTGGTTGGTAAACAGTCAGAAGTTATTTTTTCTCTTTTTTGGGTGGTACAGGATCGTAGCCGCCCTTAAAAAGAGGGTTGCACCGCAATATTCTCCAAACGGAAAGCGCAGTGCCCTTCAGTGCGCCGTGTACCTCAATGGCCTCCAACGCATACGCAGAGCAGGTCGGGGTAAAGCGGCAGCAGCCGTGTGAAAAACGTGACAGGTGACGCTGATAAAAACGGATTATGCAAAGTAAAACGGTTTTCATCCGTTCATCACGTCCAATTCACGTAATAACCGCCGCATAACGACGGCAAGCTCTCCGCTTTTACAAAAGGCGGTGGCGGCCCGTGCCACAAACACGAGATCGTATCCGTCTTTTATTTCGGGGGAAAGCTCTCTGTACGCCGCACGGATCACCCGACGGCAGCGGGAACGCTTGACTGCGTTTCCTGCTTTTTTACCGGTTGTGATACCCATTCGGGTATACCCCAAACGGTTTTTGCGGGCAAACACGATTATGAGCTTGTCGGCACGGGTGGCGCCACGGTAGTATAAAGTACGAAACTGCGTATTCTGCCGCAGGACCGTTTCTTTTTCCTTCATAAAGACGCCTCCCTTTTTTTGTTTTTCTACTTACAAAAAAAGACCACATCAGTGGTCTTTTAATGCATTAGTAGGTCAGCTGTTTTCTGCCCTTTGCTCTTCTGCGAGCAAGCACCTTGCGGCCGTTAGCAGTAGACATTCTTTTACGGAAACCGTGTTCCATTTTGCGATGACGTTTTTTCGGTTGATAGGTACGAAGCATATTTCCGTCCTCCTTTCGCTATACGGTCAAATATCGTCTGTAAAAAGACGCTTTACCTTGCAAAGATGTATTATAAATCAATACTATATAAAAAGTCAAGGTTTTTTTATTTTTTTTGCATTTCTGTGAGATTTCACAAAATACGGGGAGGATACCCTGCGTTTTTGCCTTTTCTTTTCGCTAAAATACCGTTTTTTTAGCGGTTTTCGCAGGAAACGGAAAAAAATCACTTTTTTTCAAAAATAACAAGAAATTTCATTAAAAATGTTTGTCTTTTTATTTTTTTTGTGATACAATTATAGTATAGGTATATATGCCCTTTTTTAACTATAATTATCATTTACATAGGAGTAACACATGGAAACGATTAACGAAGCATGGGAGAAGGTTTTAGACTATCTGCAGAAAACCGCACAGTTTTCGCAGACCGCTTTTGACGTGTGGCTGAGCCATATTGAGCCCGCCGCCATTGAAAACGGTGAAATGGTATGTCTGGTACAGACCGATTTCCAAAAAAACACCATTGAACAGCATTACAGCCAGAAAATCATTGCCGCCTTCGAAGCGGTTTTAGGCATTCCGATGGGTCTCAAAATCTATTCGAGAGAGGGCCTTGCCAAAAAGAGCGATAAACCGCAGGGTTCAGAAACCTCGTCGGATTTTGAAAGTGCCTTTACCTTTGAAAACTTTATCATCGGCCCTTCCAATAAGTTTGCCTACGTTGCGGCACAGGCGGTTGCGGGACATCCTGCCGACCAGTATAACCCCCTGTTCATTTACGGCGGCACCGGTCTTGGCAAAACCCATTTGATGTACGCTGTTTGTAATGAGATCCGCAGAAAGCATCCTACCTTCAATATTTTGTATATCAAGGGACAGACCATGATAAACGAAATTATTGAAAAGATTCGCAGCGGTGATGGGGAAGAGCTGCGTCAGAAATACCACGCAGTGGACGTTTTGTTGGTTGACGACATTCAGTTTTTAGCCGGCAAGGAAAGCACCCAGACCGAGTTTTTCCATATGTTCGAGTTTTTACATTCCAACAACAAGCAGATTGTGCTTACCTCCGACCGTCCGCCTAAGGATATTCCGTATCTTGACGAACGTCTGCGTTCCCGTTTTGAAATGGGCTTAAAAGCGGATATTCAGCCGCCGGATATTGAAACCCGTATTGCGATCGTGCAGAAAAAAGCGGAATCGCTCGGTTTTGAAATTTCCAACGAGATTGCGGAATATATTGCGGGGCAGATAAAGACCAATGTACGTCAGCTGGAAGGCGTTGTCAAAAACTTACGTGCACAATATATGTTAAACGGCGAAAAAATCACCCTGCACGTCGCACAAAATGCCGTCAGGGATATTCGCTCGGACAACCAGCCCGTTTCTATTAGAACGGACAAGATTATCGAAGAGGTTGCACGCAGTATGCAGGTAACGGTGGAGGATATCCGTTCCGCAAAACGCAGTGCGCCCATTTCCCTTGCCCGTCAGATTGCACAGTATATCATCCGTACCATGACCGGTCTTTCTATGGAAAGCATCGGTGAAGAGTTTGGTGCCCGTGACCACTCCTCGGTGGTGTATTCCATCAAAAAGGTGGAAGAAAAAATGAAACAGGACCCCTCTTTCAATATTCTTGTCACCGATATTATTAAAAACTTAAGCGAAAACAACTAAACGGTATACATATATAAAAACGGATACTTTGTTATGCGTTTTTATATATTTAATATAATACCTTATTATATTGGCTTTTTTAACGAAATATATTTTCCACAATTTCACAAAAAAAGTCGTAAAAAAGACTTTCCACAGAGTTTTTTGAACTTTACACAGACATTCAACAGGTTTTCCCCCTGCTTTTCACAGCACCCTGTTGAAAACCGCTGCCGTTTTCGTTAAAGTTTTTCACAAAGTTTTACGCAACTTTTAAGAACTTTTCACCCCGCTGTTAAAAACTAAAAAAAGAATAAACAGTTTTCAAAAACTTTTAACAAGCGGCAAAGAAAAACTTATACATAAAAAACGCAGTGGCTACAGGCAAAAGCAAAGTTTTCCACAGTTTCCACATCCCCTACTACTACTTCTGAAAATAGAGATATATATATCTATCTTTTGTTTGTATTTTAATTTTCCACCGAAAGGAAGTTGTTAATATGCAATTTATGTGTTCCTTAGAAGAATTGGTCCAGGCCGTTTCCAATGTCCAGCGTGCCGTTGCGGCAAAAAGTACCATTCCTGCATTGGAAGGTATTTTGGTACGTGCAACCTCCTCTGCCGTATACCTTGCGGGCTACGATATGGAATTAGGTATTACCACCACCATTCCTGCCGTTGTTAAGGAGACAGGTGAAATCGTTTTGTCCTCCCGTCTTTTTGGCGATATCGTTCGCAAAATGCCTGGTGAGAAGGTTGTTTTGGCAACCGATCCGAAGGGCAATACCATTATCAAAAGCGACGTTACCAGCTTTACTATTACCGGTATCGGTTCAGAGGATTTTCCCGAGCTGCCCAAGGTGGATGACGGTGCCGGCTTTACCCTTTCGCAGCAGGTTATTAAAAGTATGATTCGTCAGACCATTTTTGCGGTAGCACAGCCCAATGATCCCCGTCCGATTTACAGCGGTACAAAGTTTGAGCTGGCAAACGGTATCTTAAAACTGATTTCGGTTGACGGGTTCCGTTTGGCTATCCGTTCCGAAGCGGTAAATATCGGTGACGATATGCAGTTTGTGGTACCCGGAAAATGCTTACAGGAGCTGTTAAAGCTGATGGATGACGATGATGAGCCGGTCTCCTTTGCTGTAGGCAGACGGCATCTCGTGGTCAGTGTAAAGGGCTATGCGGTTATTTCCCGTTTGTTAGACGGCGAGTTTATGGATTATGAGAAAACGCTTAAAAACCAGGTTACCACCACGGTGTTTGCCAACACCAGAATGCTGATGCAAGCGGTAGACCGTGCATCTCTTGTTATCAACGACCGTATGAAATCTCCGCTTATCTGTGATTTTGCGGATGATACCATTAAGATTTCCTGTTCCACACCGCTTGGCAGCGCCAGCGATATCGTAGACGTGAAAATCAACGGTAATGCGGAGCACATGGGCTTTAACAGCCGCTTCCTTTTGGATGCGCTGAAAAACAGTGAAACGGACGAGATCCGCATTGAGCTTGGCGGACCTTTGTCTCCCATTAAGATTTTACCGGCAGAGGGGGATTCCTTCTTGTTCCTGGTATTGCCCGTGAGGTTGAAAAAATAATGGAAACTGTAAAAATTGCTACAGAGTTTATCCGCCTTGACGACCTTTTGAAATTAACAGGTGTCGCCTCTACCGGCGGACAGGCAAAAGTTATGATACAAAGCGGTTTGATTCTTGTAAACGGAGAGGTTTGTCCGATGCGTGGTAAGAAGCTGCGTGAAGGAGATGCCGTTACCGTGCCGCACGAGAAGAGAGAGATAACCATTGCGTATTGAATCTTTGGCTTTTTCGGGCTTTCGTAATCTGAAAGACGAAAAAATAGAATTGTCCGGCGGCGTTAATATTCTGTACGGTGATAATGCACAGGGAAAAACCAATTTATTAGAGGCGTGTTGGCTTTTTACCGGCGGAAAAAGCTTCCGTGGTGCAAAGGACAGCGAGCTTATTGCCTTTAACAGAGAAAAAGCCACCCTTTCCGCTTCCTTTTATGCAGGCGAAAGAACACAAACGGCGGAAATTGAAATTGTTAAACGCAGATTGCTTACCTTAAACGGTATAAAACAGAAATCGCCTACCGCCATTACCGGCAGATTTTGTGCGGTTGTGTTTTGTCCGGCACATTTACATTTGGTGTCGGGGTCTCCTGAGGAAAGACGGCGGTTTATTGACAGTGCATATTGTCAGCTGCGTCCCGCTTACATAAAAATCCTTTCGGAATATCAAAAGATATTAACCCAAAGGAATGCGTTGCTCAAAATGCTCAAAAGCGGAGAAATGGACAGAAATACCGTTTTAAGCCAGTTGTCTGTATGGGATGAGGCATTGGCCACCGCCGCTGCGAAAGTGACCTTTGCACGCTTAAAATACATCAAAAAGCTGCTGCCTGAATGTGCGGCCGTATATAACGGTCTGTCCGGCGGCAAGGAACAGCTTACCATTGCACTTTCTACCGCTGTAGAGCCCACAGAATCGGTTGTTCAGCTGTATGAGCAGTACCGCTTGAAAATCGCAGAGGCAAGACCGCAGGATATTGCGGCGGGCTTTTCCACTGTCGGTGCACACCGCGAGGATGTACATATCACATTAGACGGTATTTCCGCTAAAGATTTCGGCTCGCAAGGACAAAAACGCTCCTGCGTGCTGGCATTAAAGCTGGCGGAGGCCTCTCTTCTCAAAGAGGTGACCGGAGAACAGCCCATTGCCCTTCTCGACGATGTGATGAGTGAGCTGGATATTGGCAGACAGGATTATATCTTAAACCATATCCACGATTGGCAGGTGCTGATTACCTGTTGTGACCACGTGGCTATCGAAAGACAGACAGGTGGCAAGGTATTTCATATACAAAACGGAAAAATATTATAATTTTATACTATTTGTAAAGGAAAAAGTATGTATTTACATGTAGGAAACGACGTCGTAGTACGTTCTCGGGACATTATCGGTGTATTCGATATGGAGAATACCACCGTGTCCAAGCTGACACGACAGTTTTTGGCAGATGCACAAAAAGGCGGCAGGGTAGTGAATGTTACCAACGAGCTGCCGAAATCCTTTATCGTGTGTGAGCACGAGGGGGATGAAACGGTATATATTTCGCAAATATCCGCTGCGACCCTTCGTGGCAGAGCAAAACAGAGAATGAAGAAAAGATAAAGGGGAAAACGTAAATGGCAGACGAAAAGGATTTGGAAATGAGCGTAGAAGAGATGGTTAAACCCGATGATACGGCGTATGACGCCAGCCAAATACAGGTTCTGGAGGGTCTGGAAGCGGTAAGAAAGAGACCCGGTATGTATATCGGCTCTACCGGTCCGCGCGGTTTGCACCATTTGGTGTATGAAATCGTGGATAACTCTATCGACGAGGCACTTGCGGGCTATTGTAGCCATATTGAAGTGGATATTCTGCCCGGCGATATTATCTCTGTTCGGGATAACGGCCGTGGTATCCCCGTTGACATCAACGAAAAATTAGGATTACCTGCGGTGACGGTGGTTTTGACCGTTCTGCACGCAGGCGGTAAGTTCGGCGGCAGCGGCTATAAGGTTTCGGGCGGCTTGCACGGCGTTGGTTCGTCGGTTGTAAACGCACTTTCCGAATGGATGGAGGTAGAAATCTCCCGTGACGGAAAGGTACACGCACAGCGCTTTGAACGTGGTACCCCTGTCAACGACCTCACCGTTATCGGTGATGCTGCCGAAACCGGCACGCTCATTCGTTTTAAGGCGGATGCGCAGATTTTCAGTGAAACCACCGAATATGAGTTTGAGGTACTGCAAAAACGTTTGCGTGAACAGGCGTTTCTGAATGCGGGCTTAAAAATTACACTCGCTGACCGCAGAGACAGCGAACATATCATTGAAGAAGAATATTGCTATGAGGGCGGTATCTCCTCCTTCGTAGATTTCTTGAATAAGGTCCGTGGTAACGTGCCGCTGCATGAGCAGGTGGTGCATATGACCTTGGCAAAGGGCGATGCTGTCGCAGAGGTGGCGTTCCAGTATAACGACAGTTATAACGAGACCATTATTTCCTTTGCGAACAATATTCACACGGTAGACGGCGGTACGCACGAGGATTCCTTCAAAAAGGCGATTACCCGCATCTTAAATGACTACGCACGCCGATATAAAATGCTCAAAGACGGTGATTCCAACTTAAAAGGCGATGACGTGCGTGAAGGTCTTACGGCGGTGATCAGTGTCAAGCTTACCGACGCACAGTTTGAAGGACAGACCAAAGCAAAGCTCGGCAATACCTCTATGGGTACCCTTGTCAACCAGCTGTTGAATGAAAAGCTGGTACCGTATCTGGATGAGAACCCTGCTGTCGGCAGAGCCATTTTAGATAAGTGTATCAATGCCGCCCGTGTGCGTGAGGCCGCACAAAAGGCGAGAGAAAATGCACGGAACAATAAAAAATTGTCCGCCACACGTATGCCGGAAAAACTCGCTGACTGTATCTGGACCGATGCAGACCGCACCGAACTGTACATCGTCGAGGGTGATTCCGCAGGCGGCTCTGCAATTCAGGGCAGAGACAGAAACTATCAGGCAATTTTGCCGTTGTGGGGCAAAATGCTGAACGTAGAAAAGGCACGCATCGATAAAGTATACAGCAACGAAAAGCTGCTGCCCGTTGTGGTGGCACTCGGCTGCGGTATCGGCGAGGATTTCGATATTTCCAAGCTCCGTTACGGCAAAATCATCATTATGGCGGATGCTGACGTCGACGGCTCGCATATCCGTACCCTGCTGCTTACCTTCTTCTTCCGTTATATGAGACCTCTTGTTGACGAAGGGCACATTTATATCGCACAGCCCCCGCTGTTTAAGGTGTTTAAGGGTAAACAGGTGCGATATGCGTTCTCTGACGAGGAAAGAGATGCATATATTGAAGAGCTCGGCGGCAATGCCGATGTACAGCGCTACAAGGGTCTTGGTGAAATGGATCCCGAGCAGCTTTGGGAAACCACTATGGATCCTGCGTTCCGTACCATGCTTAAGGTTACCTTAAGCGATGCTATTGCTGCGGACGAAACCTTCTCCATTTTGATGGGCGATAAGGTAGAGCCCCGTAAGGAGTTTATTGAGAAAAACGCACAGTATGTGCAGAATCTGGATATCTAAAGAAGGGTGTCGCATGAAAACAAAACACAAAATTGAGTTTTCGGTGTCCTGCACGGCAGAGGAGCACGAAAAAGCATGGTTTACGGTGCAATACCGCTGTGGCGTTCTGCAGTTCTGGTGGGTTGTATTTTTCCTTTCGCTTTCGCTTATCGGTGCGGCATCGTATATGTTGCTTTTCAAACAGCAGACGGACCTGTTTTTGCTCGCAATTGCCTTTTGTGCTCTGTCAATTCTTTTACCGATAGTATATTTTCCGATTGTTATACCGCACGTAAACAAAAGACGGCGTCATTACCTTGAAAAATATATGGCAACGGGGGAAAGAACCCTTACGGTTTTTTCCCATTCCATATCGGTAAGCTCCAAGATTGTTTCCACCGATATTCCGTTTTCGGATTGTAAGTTTTTTGTGGAAAAGAAGGATTTTTTCCTGCTGATTGAAAGCAGACGCAGCTATTTGATTATTCCCAAGCGGGAAATACCGGAACACGAGATGAAGGAACTGAAAAAGCGGTTAAAACGAGGGTCTCTTTGGTACCGCCTGTTCCACAGAGGGTAATATGGAAAACGAAATGGAAAAAGACAACGCCCTTTCCTTTGGTGTGGGGCTGAACAAAACCGAATATGTACTTTTCCAAAAGACAATGACAAGGTTTACATCGGGTAGACGGATTTTTCGGGTAATTTCCCTGCTGATTATACTGTTTCTCTGTATGACGGCAATGGATATTGTCAGAAATCAACCGGAAAAGCTGAAGGATCCTGTGTTTTTACTGTCTTTGTTGGTGTTTGCGGCTTTGCTTGTTTGCTGGATCGTTTTACCGAGGGTTGCCGAAAACCGCCGTTTTGTAAAAGGGTATGAAGATGCCATAGCAGGCGGACAGGTATTTGACGGTATGGTGACGGTGAACACCGATGGGGTGACAAAGGTTACCGAAAGCGGCAGTGTTATCCTGTCCTTTGACCGTGATTTGCTGTTTATGGAGCAAAAGGAAATGTTTATTTTCGTAAACCGTTTCGGGCAGGGAATCGTGTTGCCTGCCAGATGCTTGACCGCAGAGGATGCGGCGGCGGTACGGTTTATGGCACAACGGTATATCAATCCTCGTTTCTACGTGGTGAAAGGGAAAATACAGCCGACCGCAACTAATCGGATGGAGCTTTCACCTGTTACACCGCCCGCAGTGCTGTATACCTTTACGGTACAGTACGACGAAAAAGAGAAAAAAGCACTGATACAAAACATTATCAGACGGGATTTTGCCCGTACAGCGCCGCTGTACTTCCTGTTTTGCTTTTTACTGTCGGTGTCGGCAGGTCTGGATAACGGCTTTTTGACCGCTGCTGTCACTTTTTGGATTGCGATTGCACTGTTTATCGGTTTAAAAGCACTTTTTTGGGTGCCACGGTATAAACGGGCAGGATATACCCAAGAGCTGCTCACCGTCACCTTTAACGAACGTGCGGTTGTGATTGAGAAAAAGGACCATCCCGTTTTACAAAAGGTGATACTGCAGTGGCGGGATATCGCACATGCGGTAGAAAGCGAAGACACAATAGAAATCTACAATAAAAAACAGTATATATATATCCCGAAACGCTGTGTGGGCGATATGGATTTTCTGCGCAGCATTGTGAATGAAAAGATGAACGCACGAGAAAGGAACGAATAAAGTATGGACGAACAAAACATTACCAATGAAACCACCGTCCCTGTAGAAACGGCAGGAGGGGAAACTCCAACCAAGGTGGTACCGGTAGATCTGGAAAAGGAAATGAAAAAAAGTTTCCTTGAATATTCTATGTCGGTTATCGTATCCCGTGCGTTGCCGGACGTGCGTGACGGCTTGAAGCCCGTACACCGCCGTATTCTGTATACCATGCATGAAAACGGTCTGACCCCCGACAAAGCGTACCGTAAGTGTGCGGATACGGTCGGTGCAGTGCTTGGCCGTTATCATCCGCACGGTGACGCCTCCGTTTATGATGCCATGGTACGTATGGCGCAGAACTTTTCACTGCGGTATCCGCTAATTGACGGTCACGGTAACTTCGGTTCTATTGACGGTCACCCTGCGGCTGCTTACCGTTATACCGAGTCCCGTATGAGCAAAATGTCGCTGGATATGCTGGCGGACATCGAAAAGGAAACGGTTGATTTTACCGGTAACTACGATGACCGTCTGCAAGAGCCGGTTGTACTGCCTTCCCGCTTCCCAAACCTTATCGTGAACGGGTCTATGGGTATTGCGGTCGGTATGGCGACCAATATTCCGCCGCACAACCTGTGTGAAGTGGTGGATGCTATCTGTCTGCTGATTGATAACCCCGAAGCCGAGCTTGTGGATATTATGGAACACATCAAAGGTCCCGATTTCCCGACCGGCGGTGTTATTATGGGCCATGCGGGCATCCGTGCCGCCTATGCGACCGGCCGTGGCAGAATTATTGTGCGTTCCAAAGCGGAAATTGAGGAGCACGGCAATCATAGCCGCATTGTTATCAGCGAAATTCCGTACCAGGTCAACAAGCTGAAAATGGTGAAATCCATTATCGACCTTGTGGACTCCAAGCGTGTGGAGGGTATCCGTGACGTTGTGGACCATTCCAGTAAGGAAGGTATGCGCATTGTCATTGATCTGAAAAAGGATGCCGTTCCGCAGGTGGTCTTAAATCAGTTGTACGCCTATACTGAGATGCAGAGCACCTTTGGCGTGATTTTGCTGTGCCTCGTGAACGGTGTGCCGCGTATTCTGAACTTAAAACAGATTTTAGAGGAGTATATCAAGTTCCAGCAGGAGGTTATCACACGCCGTTGCCTGTTCGAGCTGCGTAAAGCGAGAGATAAAGCACACATTTTGGATGCATTGCACACGGCAGTCGATTTTATCGACGAGGTTATTGAGATGATTCGTTCCTCTGCGGATACTCCCGAAGCAAAAGCACGCTTAATGGAACGCTTTGGCTTTGACGAGGTACAGGCAGAAGCGATTGTCCAGATGCGTTTGCGCCAGCTGTCCGGTCTGGAAAGACAGAAAATTGAGGACGAACTGGCGGCTTTACGTGCCCGTATCGCAGAGCTCGAGGGCATTTTGGCGGATGAAAATAAAATCCGTGCGATTGTGAAGGAAGAATGCCTGCGTATGCGTGATAAATACGGTGATGCACGTCGTACCGAAATCTCCTTTGTGTCTGGTGAGGTGGATATTGAAGATCTGATTCCCGAAGAGGATTGCGTGCTGACCATGACCTCGCTTGGCTACATCAAACGCCAGCCCGCCGACACCTACCGTGCACAGCGTCGTGGCGGCAGAGGCGTTGTGGGTATGGGTACACGTGAGGAGGACTACACCAACACCATGTTTGCGTGCAGCACCCACGATTATATCTATTTCTTCACCTCTTACGGTAAAGTATACCGCCTGAAAGCATACGAGGTGCCGGAGGGTGCACGTACGGCGAAGGGTATGAATATTGTCAATATCCTGCCGATTGAGAAGGAAGAGAAGGTTACCGCCATTATCCGCAGAGAAGGCGAGGATATGTCGGGGTATCTGTGTATGGTTACCCGCAAAGGTATTATCAAACGTACCAAGCTGGAAGCATACGCCAATATCCGTAAAAACGGCTTGATTGCTATTGACCTTGACGAAGGTGACGAGCTGGCTTGGGTGCATCTCACCGACGGTGAGCAGACCCTGCTGGTTGCTACCCGTGACGGTATGGCTATCCGTTTTGACGAAAATGACGCACGTGTTGTGGGCAGAACCGCACGCGGTGTCCGTGCAATCTCTCTCCGTGAAGGTGACGAGGTTGTGGGTATGGAGCTGTGTAAAGAGGGACAGACCCTGCTTACCGTTTCCGAAACCGGTTACGGCAGACGCAGTGATCTGGAGGATTACCGTATCCAGTCCAGAGCAGGTAAGGGTATCACCAACTACCACGCCGCTACCCACGGCAAGGTTGCAGGTATTAAGATGGTGGACGGCACCGAAGACGTTATCCTCATCTCCGCTGACGGTATCATCATTCGTATCCTGTCCGAAGAGGTGCGTTTATGTCACCGTCCGTCTAAGGGCGTGCGTGTGATGCGTATCGGTGAAGGCAATCGCATTGTGGCGATGGCTTGTGTACCGCACGACGATGACGAGGAAACCACCCACCTGGAAGATGACGGCAGCGAAAATCCCGATGAAGGTGCACTGCTTCCCGAAGAGGAAGCTGCAGAGGAAGCTGCAGCCCCCGAGGAAGCACCTGCGGAATAACTTGTTACCACAAGATGTGGGCGATATTTACTCAAAAGTACTAAAAAACACAAAATAAAGCACTCGTTTACAGCGGTTTTATTTTGTAAAAACGTATCATTCTCTGTTTTTATGAATTAAAACCGCTGTAAAACAGAGGTAAAAACAATTACAAACAGTATATATATGGATAATATATACTAAAAGTTTACAAAAACACCTATCGCCCGCAGATCCCTGCGGGCGATACTGGGTTTTGATTTAGGGTTGCCCTTTGGGTGATTTTAGGCGGGCGGTATGCCTTGGCAGGAGAAAAACTCTGAAGGATAAAGCGGTGTTTGTCTTACAAGCGGCTCACCCCTTGTAATGACGGGTAGAGCGACACGCTATACAAAAAGATGATTTGGCTTGGCGGAGACAGGGTGCTGCACCGTCAGAAAAAGCGGCTTCTCTGCAAAGGGGAAGGCGCCTATCCCGGCTTTGTTTTGTTCCCGGTTGGATAAAATGAGCATCAGCAGGATCACCGCCAGTAACACGGCGACGGTGGAAGGGCGTATCGGTTTTTTATTATGCATTTGCTCTTCCTCCTTTACCGAACAAGCCCTAAAAGACGGTCTGATTTTGTTAAAAAAGATGTTTCGGGGCGATAAAAATACGGTTTTACCACCGCACAAAAAACAGCCCCTTTTATTTAATGCGAAGTGTAAAGTATTTATTACACGGGGTAACTTTCGTTTGGATTTTCTTTAGCTGTATTTTATGGAAAAAACAGCCAAAAACCCTATGATTACGCGGAAAAAGGCACTTTTTGATTGTGGAAAAGTATGTGGAAAAGGTGAAAACTTTTTCGATGAAATATACAAAAAGTATAAAACTGCCACCGAAACGACACAAAACAAATGTTTTCGAGCAAATTTTGTGTGAAAAGTTGTTGAAAAGTTGAAAAGTGGCGTACAGCCAAAAAAACAGAGAAAAAACGTATCAAAACCCACCTCCGAAGGGGAGAAAACGTATGAAATTTTTAGAAGAAAAGTATGATGTTGCGGTCATCGGTGCAGGTCATGCAGGTATCGAAGCGGGACTTGCAGCGGCACGTTTAGGTGCAAAAACCGCCGTATTTACCGTCAATATGGACTGGGTCGGCAATATGCCGTGTAATCCGTCTATCGGCGGCACCGCAAAGGGACATCTTGTGCGTGAAATCGATGCACTCGGCGGCGAAATGGGCAAGGCGGCAGATGCCACCCTGTTACAGTCACGGATGCTCAACCGAGGAAAAGGTCCTGCGGTGCATTCTCTGCGTGCACAGATTGACCGTCGGGATTATGCTGCCTATATGAAGCATGCGCTGGAGCTGCAGGACAATCTGGATCTGCGGCAGGGCGAGGTGGTTGATATAGAAAAGACGGAGGACGGCAAGTTTCTGCTGACCACCCGTGTGCAGGCACAGTATGTGGCGGATACGGTGGTGTTGGCGACAGGTACGTTCCTGAAAGGCCGTATTTTTATCGGCGATGTCAACTTTGAAGGCGGTCCTGACGGTATGTTTGCGGCAAATGACCTGTCCGCAGCACTGGAAAAACTTGGCGTATCCCTGCGTCGCTTCAAGACGGGTACACCGTCTCGTGTACTGCGACAGAGCATAGATTTCTCTCAAATGGAAGAACAGCCGGGGGAGGAGCCGGTAACACCCTTTTCATTTGAGACCACCACACCGCCTAAAAACCTACTGCCGTGTCATATTACGTGGACGACACAGCAAACCAAAGACGTGATTCATAATAATCTGCACCGTTCCCCCTTGTATGGCGGTGTGATTGAAGGCGTCGGCCCACGGTATTGCCCGAGCTTTGAGGATAAAGTGGTGCGGTTTGCGGATAAAGAACGGCACCAGGTGTTTATTGAGCCGTGCGGCAAGAATACCGAGGAAATGTACCTGCAGGGACTTAGCTCCTCGCTGCCCGTAGACGTACAGATACAGTTTCTGCGTACCATTCCGGGCTTGGAGAATGTACACGTGATGCGTCCTGCGTATGCGATTGAATACGATTGTATCGATCCCATTCAGCTGGCGGCATCGCTGGAGTTCCAGACGGTAGACGGTCTTTTCGGTGCGGGTCAGTTCAACGGCAGCTCGGGTTATGAGGAAGCTGCCGCACAGGGCTTGGTAGCAGGTGTGAATGCCGCACGCAAGGTGAAGGGCATGGAGCCGCTGATTTTGGACCGTGCATCCGGCTATATCGGCACCTTAATTGACGATCTGGTTACCAAAGGATGCAGTGACCCGTACAGAATGATGACCTCTCGCTCGGAATACCGCCTTGTTTTGCGACAGGATAATGCCGACGAACGCCTTACCCCTATCGGTAGGGAAGTGGGGCTCGTGGATGATGAACGGTGGGCACATTACTGTCAGCGGCAGGAAATGAAGCAAAAAGAGCGTGAGCGCTTAGAAAAAACGGTGATTGCACCCTCGGAAGCAATAAATGCTATACTTGTTTCACGTGAAACGACCCCGCTTTCCACAGGTGCGAAGCTGATTGACCTTATGCGTCGCCCGAATATCGGGTATGAGGCGTTAACAGCGGTTGATACCGACCGTCCCGACCTGCCGCAGCTGGTGTTAGAGCAGGTTGAGGTAGAAATCAAATATGAAGGGTACATCAAACGGCAATTGGCGGATATTGCGGAGATGCGTCGCCTTGAAAAGCGGATGATTCCTGCGGACACCGATTACTTTGCCATTGCGGGCCTGCGTAAAGAGGCGCAGGAAAAGCTCACAAAGGTGCGTCCGCACAATATCGGGCAGGCAAGCCGTATCAGCGGCGTCAGTCCTGCAGATATTTCGGTTTTGATAGTATATACAAACAAATAATGCGGGAAGCGACCTATGTGTCGCTGTACAACAATCCCCCTGCCACCGCCGGCGGCAGTATCCCACCCTTTACAAAAGGGGAGGTGCGGGTTGTTCCACGTGAAACAAACAGGAGAAGCAGGATGATAGATAAAAGCTTGTTAAAAACCGCTGCGGCATCCCTCGGGGTAGATGTCGATGATGCAGCGGCAGAAAAAATGGATATATACGCACAATTGCTGGTGGAATGGAACAAAAAAATGAACCTTACCGCCATTACCGACCCTACCGACGTGGTGATAAAGCATTTCGTGGATAGTGTGGCGGCAGCACCGCTGCTGCCTGAAGGGGCGTTTTCTCTGATAGATGTAGGCACGGGGGCGGGTTTCCCCGGTGTACCCCTTGCTATATTACGTCCCGACTGCAAGCTCACCTTACTAGACAGCTTGAACAAACGATTGATTTTCCTGGATACCGTATGCAAGGAGCTGGGGCTGACAGCAACGCTTGTGCATCTGCGTGCCGAGGAAGGCGGTAAAAATCCGCAATACCGAGATTCATTTGACGTGGCAACCGCCCGTGCGGTAGGCGGATTGCCGCTACTCTGCGAATATTGTCTGCCGTATGTCAAGGTTGGCGGACGGTTTTTGGCACTGAAAGGGCCGACAGGGGAGGAGGAAGCGGCACGCAGTGCGGCGGCCATTAAAAAACTCGGCGGCAAGACCCGAGAAGTGAAAAAACTGCTGCTGCCTGCAGACAGTAAAGGCGAAACAGCACAACGGCAGATATATCTTATCGACAAAGTGACCGCAACCCCGACCGCTTTCCCCCGTGCTACCGCAAAAATTGCAAAAAATCCGTTATAATCCCTTTTCCCGTCATCCCGAAATGACAAAAGAGATCTATACAATATGGTAAAGTAAGTCCGAAGGAGCTTCCTTCGGACTTTTTTGTTTTGGGAGTTATAAAAATGATAGGTATGAAAAAAGGAAAGTACAAGATAAGCGGAGAGGTTATGGAAATACCGATAGCGGATATTTTGCCGAACCCCGATCAGCCGAGACGGCAGTTTGACAGGGTGAAATTGCTTGAGCTTGCGGAAAGTATCGCTGAAAACGGAATATTACAGCCGCTGATTGTGACGATAAAGCACGATCGCCCCGTTCTGATAGCAGGAGAACGACGGTTGCGTGCCGCTAAAATAGCGGGATACACCACCGTGCCGTGTGTGCGTGCGGAGGCGGAGGGGATGCGGCAGGCACTATTGGCAATGGTAGAAAACCTGCAAAGAGAGGATATGAACTGCTTTGATACGGCAGAAGGCATATATCAACTAATACATACCTACGGCTTGACGCAGGAGGAGGCGGCATTGCGGTTGGGATATTCGCAATCGGCGGTAGCCAATAAGCTGCGTCTGTTACGGCTTTCTCCGGAGGAACGGCGGCTGATTACCGAGGGCGGATTGACCGAACGGCACGCCAGGGCATTGCTGCGGCTGGGAAAAAGCGAGGAACGGCGGTTTGCACTTGCGGAAATCTTGAAAAAGAGTATGACGGTGGCACAAACCGATGCCTTTATTGAAAAAATGCTCGCAGGGAAGGTGCCCAGACACCGCAGGGAAGTGCCGCTGATCCGTGATGTGCGGGTGTTTTTCAATACGGTGGAGCATGCAATAGAAACCATGCGCCGTGGCGGTGTCAAAGCGGAAAGCAAGAAATATGAGAGGGAAGGGTATGTAGAGTATGTTATCCGCATCCCCCGCTGAAATACCCTGCCCGTTTATACCTTTTGTATATGTAAAAACAGCGGTGTACACAAAGCGGCGGCACATATTTGTTGCAAAATGCCCAAAATATTGAAAGATACCAAAATCTTCTTGAAATGTATAAATATATAGTATATACTATACAAAAGAGACTATAATTTGTGAGATAATTTTAGGTAATTTTCCCACAAAAGCGAAAGGGGCACTTCCTGTGAAAGTTTATTCCGCAAAACAGATCCGTAACGTCGCATTTGTCGGTCACGCCGGCTCGGGCAAAACGTCCGTTGCTGAGGCGTGCTGGTATATGACAGGTGCCGCAGAGCGTCTTGGCAAGGTTGCCGAAGGAAATACCGTCAGCGACTTTGATCCTGAAGAAATCCGCCGTGTAGCATCGGTTTCTACCGCTGTCCTGCCGATAGAATGGAAGGATACCAAGATCAACCTGCTGGATACGCCCGGTTTGTTTGACTTTGCGGGTGGCAGACAGGAGGGCGTACGTGCCGCAGGCAGTGCGGTTATCGTGCTGTCCGGTAAAAGCGGTCTGACGGTCGGTGCTGAAAAGGGCTTTGCCGCCGCACAGAAAAAGAAAATTGCTACCATGTTCTTCGTGAATAAGCTGGATAGCGCACACGCAGATTTTTATAAGGTGTTTGAAGACCTGAAAACCAAGTTTGGCCCGATGGTATGTCCTATCGTGGTGCCGCACGTGGTAGATCATAAGGTGGAATGCTACGTAAACCTTTTGGAATACCGTGCGTATACATATACGGACGGCAAAGCCACCGCTGTGCCGCTGCCCGATATGGGACACCGCCTGGAAGGTCTGCGTACCGCTATTTGTGAAGCGGTTGCGGAAACCAGCGAGGAATTGATGGAAAAATACTTCTCGGGTGAAGAGTTTACTCCTGATGAATTGATTATGGGTCTGGCACACGGTGTACGTACCGGCGATATTGCACCTGTGTTCTGCGGCTCTGCATTAGAGCTGGAGGGTATTGACCAGCTGCTGAACGGTCTTTTGTGGCTCGCACCGTGGGCAGAATCCGTGGCAGGCGAAGTGGCAGAGACCCCTGACGGCGACGTGGTAGAGCTGACCGTAGATGAAAACGGTCCCACCGCTGCTATCGTGTTCAAAACGGTGGTTGACCCGTTTGTCGGAAAACTGCTGTATTTCAAGGTTATCAGCGGCAAGGTACAGCCCGATTCCATGCTGTATAATCCCCACACCGGCGAAGCCGAGAAAATCGGTAAGGTTATGTTGGTGCGCGGTAAAAAGCAGGAGGATGTGCCGTACGTGCCCGCAGGCGATATCGGTGCGGTGGCAAAGCTTGCCAATACCTGTACGGGCGACACCCTGTGTTCTCCCAATAAACCCGTGATCCTGCCTCGTGTAGAGTTTGAAACGCCGTGTTATTCCATGGCGGTTACCGCTGCGAAGAAGGGTGAGGAGGAAAAGGTTGCCTCCGGTCTTAACCGCTTGACCGAAGAGGATCCGACCCTTAAGTTCTATATTGACAACGAAACCAAAGAATCTATCCTGTCCGGTCTCGGTGAACAGCATCTTGACGTAGCCATTTCCAAACTGAAATCCAAGTTCGGTGTGGAAGTGACGTTGGATGTGCCGAAGGTACCGTACAGAGAGACTATCCGTAAATCTGTCAAGGTACAGGGCAGACATAAGAAACAGTCGGGCGGCCATGGCCAGTTCGGTGACGTGTGGATTGAGTTCTCTCCCTGTGACAGCGAAGAGCTGGTATTTGAAGAAACCGTGTTCGGCGGCGCTGTGCCGAAGAACTACTTCCCCGCAGTTGAAAAAGGTCTGCGTGACAGTGCAAAGACAGGCGTTCTCGCAGGATACCCCATGGTAGGTGTCAAAGCGGTGCTGACCGATGGCTCGTACCACCCCGTTGACTCCTCGGAAATGGCGTTTAAGACCGCTGCGTCTCTCGCCTATAAAGCGGGTATTCCGCAGGCAAATCCCGTTCTGCTCGAACCGATCGGTATGTTGAATGCTTACGTACCCGGCGATTATACCGGTGACGTAATGGGCGAGGTCAACCGCCGTCGAGGTAGAGTGCTCGGTATGGAACCCACCGCTGACGGACTGACCTGTGTTACCACTGAAGCACCGCTGGCGGAAATGCACGATTTCGCCACCTGGCTGCGTTCCTCTACGCAGGGAAGAGGGTACTTTACTCTCGACTTTGAACGGTACGCAGAAGCACCGGCGTCGGTGACCCAGCAGGTTTGCGCCGGCTATAAAGCGGAAGAATAAAATAAAGCGAAAGGGCTGTGTGTAACCGCACAGCCCTTTTTTATGCAAATGCCGGCAACAGATAGTATATTTTTTATACGATTATACTAACAGTATACAAAAAGAGGCGTTTTTGGAAAACAGGTGTTGTTTCGGGAAAAATTGTTTTGTCGAATAAAATGCTTTTATCTGTATGTGCCCTTTACTTTTCCATAAGATAATGCTATACTCTAAATAATAATAGGTATATATGCGCTGTTTTACGTAGTGTTAAAAGGAGGCCGGCAGATATGCCCTCACCTGTTGTGAGTATTATTGCACCCGTGTACGGAGTGCAAAAGTATTTGGAAAATTGTGTGAATAGTGTTTTGCAACAGACCTATCCGCATTTCGAATTATTGCTTGTTGATGATTGTTCCCCCGACGAGTGTCCTGCTATGTGTGATCGCCTGGCAGGGTGTGACCCCCGTATCCGTGTAATTCACAAACCGCAAAACGAAGGATTGGGATTTGCACGTAATACCGGATTGGATGAAGCGGTCGGGGAATACGTCTTGTTTATCGATTCGGACGATTATATCGAAAGTGACCTTTTAGAAAAAGCGTTGGCGGCTTTTGAGGAAAACACAGATTTTGTGGTGTTCGGTTTTCACCGTGTGCATGAGGACGCAAGCGGAACGGTGACTAAAACCGAGACACTCGCACCCAAAGCGATGTCGGCAGCCACCGCACGGGAGACAGCGGATGTTTTTGCGATGCTCAACTGTGAGCACGTCTTTCCGTTTGCCTGGAACAAGCTGTACAAACGCAGCTTCTTGGACGCCTGCAAAACACGGTTTGAACAAACCAAGCTGATTGAAGATTTCCTGTTTAATATCGAGCTGTTCGGAAAAGCAACCGCCATAAAGACCATTCCCGAGCCGCTGTACAATTACCGTAAACCTGCACACGAAACACTGGTCAGTGCGTATGCACCGCAGTTCTTTGACCTTTGTAAACGCAAATATGCCTTGGAAACAGCATATCTGCGGGCGGTGGGCGCTGATACCGACGAATACTGCCAGCTGACGTATTTTATGTATGTCAAGCATCTGATTTCGGTGTTTATAAAAAATCGTTCGCCCAAAGCCGCATTGTCTGTGAAACAACAGCTTGCGAAAATCCGTGAGGTGCTGAGGGACGAGACGACAAAAGAGGTGCTTTCGCTGTACCGGCCGCAAGGGTTGGTTATGAAAGCAGTTGCCTTTTTGCTGAAAAATAAGATGGCGGCCGCCACCTATCTGATGGTTGCCGTTGGTGCGAAATACATTTGAAGGGGACAAGGGGTGTTTCAAAGATGTTAAAAAAAGTAAACCACAGTTCGGTCGCACTCGTATACCTCTGTCTTATGACAGTGTATATGGCTGTGCGGGAGATTTTGCCGCTGAACTTTTTAATTGACAGCAATTTCGTTTCGTTGGCGGTATTTGCTCCCGGCTTTTTGCTGATTGTGTGGGATCTTCTCACGGCACGGAAATGCTTAAACGGACATTCGCAGGATCTGCTTGTTGCCTTTTTGGCAGTGTGCTGCATTTCCAGCATCATCAATATAGAGTACGGTGTTTTCGGCAACGTAAAGCTGATTGCCGCTCTGGCAATTGAATACTTTGTTTTCTTCTGCTTTGCAAAGAACATGCCTAAAGAACGTGTCCAAAAATATCTGGACATTCTTTCCGCTACCCTTATTATCACGTGGCTTGTTTTGGTAGCGGCATCACTGGCAACCTATTTCTGGGGTATGGATATCATCGTATCCAACTATGGCGCTTTTGATATGACAAGCCAAGGATTCAGCTATGAATATGTACGCCTTTGGGGCATTTTCCAGGACCCCAACTATGCAAGCACCATTTCGTTGGTATCTGTTTTACTGTCGGTTCGTCTCATCGCATTGAAAAAACGGCCTGTCCTTACCGTCTTACTGGTGTTCAATATTCTGATACAGCTGTGCTACGTTATTCTCGGCGCTTCGCGCACGGCACTGATTGCCTTTGTGGTAACGAGCTTTTTGTTTGCGGTATATCGTTTTATGCTGAACGGGCAAAAGAAAACCGTCAAAGAATCCTTACAAAGCATTTGCGCTGTGGTTTTGGCATTCGGCGTTTTCCTGGGAGTCTTTTTCGGCATCAAGTATGCACTCCCGTTTGCAAAAAACGCAATATTCCCCGGCACCACTGCCGTTGCATCTAACATATCTGCTGCTTACACCAAGTTATATTCTCTGTCGGGCATTGAGTTTGAATTGACACAATACAATGCCAAGGGGGAGGTTATTTTTGAAACGGATCCCGATCCGGTTGCACCTCCCGGCTCTACCACCTCGCCCGAAGATCCCGACAATGCGGTAAAGCCCCTTGACAGAACCGATCTTGGCAAGCTTGACGTATCCAACGGCCGTTTTGTCCGCTGGACACAAACGCTGCAGGTGTTTTCAAAAGCACCCCTCTTCGGCACATCGCCGAGAAACATGGCAGAGTTTGCCAAAGAGCATAATCCCGAGACGTTAATGGCAAAATACGGTATGGCGCCGCATAACGGGTACTTAGACGTGTTGGTGGAAACCGGCATTATCGGTTTCGCTGTGTTAGGCATCACGGTGCTTTGGCTGTTCCTGTCCTCTGCAAGACGCTTTTTGAAGGCGGGCTTTTCGTACGACCGTGCCGTTTTGATGCTTTCGACAGTCATCTTTGTGATTTTTGCGTTCTTTGCCTCCGATATTTATATGACCTTCTCGGTGAACTCTATGTTCTTCTGGATTTTCCTCGGCATAGCACATAACCTTGATAAAGAGCCCAAAGAGAACGGTATCGTATTTACGGTGTACAATAAAACCATCGGTAAGCTTACCGATAAAATCTTTGTTAAGAAGGGATAAGTATGTCCAGCATCTTAATAACCGGATTGAAAGAGCCGGCAGGCGGCGTGGAAAGTGCCGTACTGGCTTATACTGAGCGTTTTGACCATAGTGCTGTGGAAACAGATTTTGCTTTTGTGTGTGGCGAGGTATCGTTTAAGGACCGTCTTCACGGAGAGGCCTTTTATCTGCCTAACCGTGTACGGCATCCCATTGCGTACCGTAAACAGCTCAAGGCAATATTCCGTAATAAAAGCTATGACGCCCTGTGGTGTAACTATTCCGGACTTACCAACATTGACTTTTTGAAGGAGGCAAAGCGGTGCGGTGTGCCGGTACGCATTGTACACGCACACGCAGCCAGACATTCCTGGGGCAACCGTCTGATGAAATATCTGGTGCCGTTTTTCCATAACAAAAACCAAAAGGTGATTGATAAATACGTTACGCATTTTTGGTCCTGTTCCAAAAAAGCCGCCGTGTTTATGTTTGGTGAGGCGTTGGCGGAACGCACACGCATTATTCCCAATGCCGTTGACACCAAACGGTTTACCGATACCGCCGAAACCAAAGAAGGTATGCGTGAAAAACTCGGTATTCCTGAAAATACCGTGGTTATCGGTCACGTGGGCAGAATGTGTGTAGAGAAAAACCAACTGTTTTTATTGGATATTATGAAAGAGGTTGTCGCCCAAAATGAACAGACGGTGCTGCTGTTTGTGGGTGACGGTGAACTGAAAGCTTCTGTGACCGCCTATGCTGACAGCTTGGGCATTACCGATAAGGTGATTTTTACCGGCTCTCGCAGCGATGTGCCGGATTTATTGCGTGCGATGGACGTATTTTTGTTGCCGTCTGTTACCGAGGCCTTTCCGGTGACGGTGGTGGAGGCACAGGCGGCAGATGTACCGTGCGTGGTAAGCAGCCAAGCGGTTGTTCGTGAGGCGGATATTACCGCCACAACCGCCTTTTTGTCGCTGGAGGACGCACCTGCACTTTGGGCGAAAGCGGTGCTTAAAACTGCTCAAAAAACTGTCCAAAACGGTGCGGCTGCTTTGGTGGAGGCCGGTTATGACAGTGAAGCTGCTGCCCAAAAATTGCAAGCTTTTTTTGAGAAAGGGGATTGAACGGAATGAAAATCGGCATTTTAACCTTCCCGACCGCCATCAATTACGGTACGGCTCTGCAAGCTGCCGCTTTGGGAAAGGTGCTTGCGGAAAAAGGGAACTCTGTACGGTTTCTTGACCACCGTTGTCCTCTGATTGACAGCACAAACAGTGTTTTTGATATCAAAAATGTGTTTGATGTAAAATATACGTTGGCACATTTGTATAATATGCCTGTGGCGCTGAAACGCAAAGCAAACTTTACCGCTTTTCAGGAAAAGTTTATTCCTTTGGCTGCGGATGATCCGACAGCTTTTGATGCTGTGGTGGCAGGCAGTGACCAGGTTTGGAACTATCAATTAACCGATGATGATTATTACTACTTTTTGGACTATCCCAAGTGCGGCTTGAAGGTTTCGTACGCAGGCAGCTTCGGTCTTTCTTCGGTTGACGAGCCACATGCGGATACCATTGCCGCTTTGTTGAAGGATTTTGACTATCTGTCGGTACGGGAAAAGCAGGCGGCAAGCATCATTCGCACCATTGCGGATAAAGAGGTGCCGGTGGTGTGTGATCCCACCCTTTTGCTGAACAAAAACGATTGGGAAGCAATGGTTGGCGCCCCCAAAACCGATACGGGCTACATTTTTGTGTATACGGTGTTTAACAGCGAAGCGATTTGGGAAACCGCCCAAAAGCTGTCCCAAATGACCGGTCTGCCGATTAAAACCATCAGCTATTCCAAATTACACCGTCACGAAGCGATTTATGATTTTACGGCAGGGCCGGATAATTGGGTACACTATATGATGAATGCCGATTACGTGGTTACCAACTCGTTCCACGGTGTCGCATTTTCTATCAATTTCCGTAAAAACTTCTTTTTTGATATGCCGCCTGCCAAAGCGGGTGTCGGCTCTCGTATTGCGGATATTACCAATCGGTATGCGCTGGCAGACCGTAACCTTTCGGGAGAAGGGTTTGCCCTTACCACCGATGCCCCTGATTTCAGCACGGCGGATACCATGCTGGAGGAGGACCGCAAACAGTCCTTTGCGTTTATCGACAGCTTTTTGAAGTAATCCTACCGTAGGAGGGACAAGCTTGAGTAACCGTAACGAAAAACTGGTTAAGAACGTGTTGCTTTTTGCGATAGGTAACATCGGCTCTAAACTGTTGCAAATTATATTGGTTCCTCTGTATACCCGTGTGATGACCAGTGCGGAATATGGCACGGTAGACGTTATGCAGGCGGTTGTGTCCCTGCTGATGCCTATCTTCTCCTTTACCATTTATGAGGCGGTATTCCGCTATGCAATGGAAAAGGATTATGATAAATGTGCGGTATTCTCCACAGGTATCGTGATGTCGCTGCTCGGCACCGGTTTTCTGTGCGTGGGCGGCGGCGTGGCATCGCTGTTTATGGACCCCACCTTTGTGTGGCTGGTAGCAGCCAACTCGGCGGTGGGCTTTTTCCGCAGCTTGCTTTCGCAGTATGCACGTGCTGTAGAAAAAACCGTGTTGTTTACGGTGGACAGCGTGCTGCTTACCGTATTTGTTCTTGTTCTGAATGTCCTGTTTATCGTAAAATGGGATATGGGCATCACGGGGTATATGTTAGGATATATTTTGGCGAATCTGCTTTCCTGTATCCTTTTGTATATCTTTTTGGGTCCTTACCGCAGGTTTTCGGTAAAAGCGGTTACAAAACCGCTGGTAACCGAGATGCTGTACTTCTCTCTGCCGCTGATTCCCAACGGTGTTTGCTGGTGGGTATCCAGCTTTATCGACCGTATCGTTATTACCACGGTGGTGGGCGAGGCCGCCAACGGTATTTATGCGGCGGGACATAAGATTCCCAGTATGCTGACCATGATTGTCACCATTTTCTTCCAGGCGTGGCAGATGTCCGCAAACCAAGAGTTCAAAAATAAGGATATTTCGGACTTTTATACCGCTATACACGACCAGATCTTCTCGGTCATTATGCTGGTGTCCTCCGCACTGATGCTTTTCTGTAAACCTATTACGTCGGTGTTCCTGGGTGCAGAATATTACAGCGCATGGCAGGTGATGCCGCTGCTGTTGGTGGCTATCAGCTTTTTTTCCTTCGCACAGTTTTTGGGCTCTATCTATACCGCCAACAAGAAAACCGCTATGGCACTTGTCACCAACCTTATCGGTGTGGTTGTCAGTTTGACGGTGAATATCGTGTTGGTTGCGGGACTGGGTATCGGTATTGTGGGCTCGGCAATTGCGACCGCCTGCAGTTATTTTACACTGTGGGTTGTACGTATTATCAATACGGGCACGATTGTTCCTATCCATTATAAGAAGAAAAAGATGATAGCGGCTGTTGTTCTGCTTGTTGTACAGGCGGTGTTGGCAACCCTGTCCTTGCAGGATACGCTGACCTACGTCTGCTCTGCCGTCATTTTTGCGGCATTGCTGGTACTGTTTATCAAAGACCTTATTGGATTGATGAGATTTGCGTTAGGATTTGTGAAAAAGATCGTAAAGAGGGGTGCCTGAATGGAAACGGTCTATCGCACCATTGCAGACTGCTGCGGCTGCGGCGTATGTGCTTCGGTTTGTCCGAAGGACGCTATTACCATGGAAGAAAAAGACGGGTTTACCTACCCGGTTATTCATCAGGACCGCTGTATCGATTGCGGCCTGTGTGCCAAAAGATGTCCGTTTATGCACGAGAAGGAACAGGAAAGTAACTGCCTTGCGGCGTATGCGGTCAAGCATACCGATGCGACGGTGGTGCAAAACAGTTCCTCGGGCGGTATTTTTACTGCTGTATCCGATGTTATCCTTGCACAAGGCGGCGCTGTTGTCGGTGCGGATTTTGACCACGATATGAAGGTGGTACACGTGGTGGCAACCACCGCCGAGCAGCGAGATCGCCTGCGTGGATCCAAATACGTGCAAAGTGACACGAGCGGCGTGTACGACTTGCTCAAGGAGCTGCTCTCTGACCAAAAACCCGTACTGTTCACAGGTGCACCGTGTCAGGTGGCAGCTTTACGTGAGCGCTTCCCCAAAGCAGAAAATCTGTACACCATTGATATTATATGTCACGGTGTACCGAGCCCTGCGGTGTGGAAGCAGTATGTGTCCTTTATAGAAAAACGGTATAAAAAGAAGCTGCAGTATTATTCCTTCCGTAACAAAGCGGTTTCGGGATGGCGAAAATACAGCGCCAACCTCACCTTTGCCGACGGCGAGCAGGTGGCACACAACGATATCACAGGCAGCTTTATCGAGCTGTTCCGTTATGATGTGTGTATGCGTCCGTCCTGTACCAACTGCCGCTTTGCGTCAAAGCATCGTGAAGGCGATATGACCATTGGCGACTTTTGGGGCATTGAAGCGGTGATGCCCGAAATCAGCGATAACAAAGGCATTTCTGCCGTTATGGTAAACAGCGAAAAGGGAAAACAGCTGTTTGAGGCGGCAAAAGAGCAGGTTGTTGCTTATCCGTGTACGCAGGAGGATATTGCCGCAAAGCAGCCCAACCTTTCCCGCCCGTCACAGTTTTCCAACAAGGCGGCGGCGTTTAGAGCCGACCTTGCCGCACTGCCGTTTGAAGCGGTGCTCAAAAAATATACACGTGTCGGGTTTAAGCGTCGGGTAATTGATTGTATCAAAGCCGTATTGAGAAAATAAAGTAAAGCCACAGCAGGTAACAGACCTGTTGTGGCTTTTTTCGTATCCCTGCTGCAGATTTGGACAAAATGCTGTTTTATTCCCCGTATTTTTATTAACTTTATCCGCTTTACAACCGTTTTTAACGGGTGTATAATAAGGTTGATAAAAGGTGTTTGGCGTACAAACACCAAAAAAGAGGAGGATACATATGAAAGGCAAAAAACTGGCGGCGGTTCTTGCATTGCTGATGGCATTTTTGCTGTCTGTAACGGCGGTATCTGCCGAAGGCAGTGTCTCTTACGAATGGAGTGACACTGCCGGGGCTTGGGTTTTTATGCAGGACGGGCAAATACTCACCAACCAATGGGTGACGTATGAAGGAGAACAGTGCTACGCCGGTGAGGACGGAAGCCGTTATGAAGACGGCGTGTTCCAAATCGGTGATGCCTGGTATGTGTTTGACGGGTCCGGTGTACTGCAAAAGGACGGCTTGTACATCCGATACAACTACGAGGCCGGTGAGAACGAGTATTACTATGCACAGGCCGACGGTAAACTGCTTGCAAATGCTTGGGGTGAACACGAAGGCGAAAAATACTATTTCGGGGAAAACCACAAAGCATTTATCGACGGTGTGTATGAAATCGACGGCGATTGGTATGCATTTGATTCGAATGCTGTTATGCACCACGGCGATATATATTATGACTATGACTACGAGACCGAAGAGAGCGTGTATTATTATGCACAGGAAGACGGTAAGCTGGTCTTAAACAATTGGCAGACCGTTTACGAGCAGTGGTACTATTTCGGTGAAGACGGCAGGGCATATGTCGACGGTGTGTTCCAAATCGGTGATGTCTGGTACGGCTTTAATACCGAAGGATGGATGTATGATAACCAGACCTTCTCGTTCGGATACTATGACGAAGAGCGCGAAGAATGGGTAACCACCGGCAGCTATCGTGCCAAAGAGGGCGGCGCATTATACGTCAACGAATGGTACCGTTATGATCACGGTTATGGCTATGTCGAAGCATATTACTACGGCGAAGGCGGCAAAGCGCCTAACGGTTTTGCCACGGTTCAGGGTAAGCAGTATTATTTCGGTGAAGATGGCTATATGTTTACCGAGGGCACCCATCGTCTCGGCGAGGAAGATGCACCGCTGTTTGTGGTGGTACATACAGATGGCACTGCCAAACAGGCGTTTAACAACCAATGGACGTCATTGGGCGGCTATTGGTACTACGTGCAGGATGGTGATTTCTGCTACCACGGTATTTATACTATCGGCGGTAAGCAGTACGGTTTCGACGAGAACTACCGTATGTACTATGATGCGCTTATCGAAATATATGATTCCTCGATTGAAAGGAATATATATTACTATGCACAGGGTGGTGCTGCCGACGGTGCACTGGCAAAGGAAAAATGGATAGCTACTGACAATGGTTGGTACTATTTCGGTGAAGACGGCAAGGCATACACCGAAGGTGTTTATGAAATCGGCGGCAAGCTGTACGGCTTTGCCTACGAAGGCATTATGTACGACGATACGAGCTTCAGTTCCGAATATTGGGATGAAGAACTCTGGCAATGGGTAGTGACAGGCCACTACCGTGCAAAAGCGGGCGGCGCGTTATACGTCAACGAATGGTACCGTTATGATGACGGTTATGGCTATGTCGAAAAATATTACTACGGTGCGGACGGCAAAGAATATACCTACGGTCTTCATACCATTGACGGTGTCCGGTATGTCTTTGATCATGACCACCGTCTCGTAGAGTACGAAGGTCGTTACGAATGGGAAGACTTGTGCTTCTTTGTGGACGAAAACGGTGTTGCCAAGGTGGTCGGAGAAAACCAGTGGGCTATTTGGCAGGGCTATTGGTATTATGTACAAAACGGCATGTTCTGCTGGAACGATGTTTATGAAATCGGCGGCAAGCTGTACGGCTTTGATTGGGACGGTCGGATGTACTATGACACCGATTTCAGTATATACAATGACGGTCAAGGAGATTGGGACTATTATTATGCACAGGGCGGCGCCGCAGACGGTGCGTTGGCACGGAATCAGTGGATCAAGCTGTACGACGACGGTGCGTGGTACTATTTCGGCAATGACGGCCTCCGCTATGAAAGCGGCATTTACCAAATCGGCAGCAGAAAGTACGCCTTTTCTCATAACGGCGAGCTGCGTTCCGATGAAATCGTAGAGGATTACGCTACAGGAAAATATTATTATGCGACCCATATGGACAAAAACGGTAACGGCGGCAGCATTGCGACATATACAAAGGTATGGAAAGCCATAGACGGCTCCTGGGTATACTTTACAGCTGATTCCAGCTTGCATGTCGGTTGGTTGGAAAACCACAAGTATTATATGCAGCCGGAGATGACCTATGGCACCTATTTCCTCGGTGACGACGGCTATGTATACGTCGCCGCAGCAAACGGTGCTACCACAAAGCTTACCTCTACAGGGTTTATAGAGCTTAGCGGTCATACCATCTACCTGGAAAACGGCAAACCCGCAACCGAAAAATGGATACAGTCCGGCGGTAAGTGGTACTACTTCGACGAGGGCAGTGCCATGGTGACCGATGGCGCGTATTACGTAAAGGACGTGCCGTATTTCTTTGATGTGAACGGTGTAATGGCATCTAACCGCTGGGCTTTGGACCGCAACGGATACTGGTATTTTGCCCGTCCGAGCGGCGTGCTTATGACAGACTGCTGGGGCGGCGGCGGCAATCGCTGGTACTACTTCCTTGATAATGGCAGAATGGTAGCCGACGGTATGTGCTTTGTAAAAGGCGTCCCGTATTTCTTTGATGCTGACGGCATAATGGCAGACAAGGGCTGGGTGACCGACTCTCGCGGCAACAAATATTGGGCTGCCTCGAGTGGTGCACTCTTTACGGGTGTTGACAGCGCCGGGTATGTGTTTGATGAACACGGCGTGCTGGTCGTGGACGATGTGTGCAACGTAAATGGCACCTGGTATGTCACCAACGCTGCCGGCAAAAAGGTGGGCTCCTTCAGCACGGTGGGCTGGCATCAGGTAGGCAGCTATTGGTACTATGTTGAGGAGTATGACTACGGTCAAGAGCTTGTCAGATGGGATTTGTATGATGATCGGGGTCGTTTCTTCACATTTGACAACAAGGGCAGAATGCTTGCTAACCAATTCTATGAGAGGTATTATCTTGGCAGTAACGGTAATGCACTGACCGGCTGGTTTAAGGTAGGCGGCGTTTGGTATTACGGTAACCCCGAAGATTATGGATATCTGTATAACAACGGTATTTGGGAAATTAACGGCAAAGAATATTTCTTTGGCGGTGACGGCAAATTGCTGGTAAATACGACTGCCTATGACTATTACAGCGAACAGATTGTTACCACCAACTATGACGGTGCGGTTGTTAAGAAAACGGCACCCCACGGCTGGAGCTATCGCCAGACGGAAGGCGGCTACGGCTATGCGTATTACCATGTAAACGGCAAGCCGTATACCGGCTGGGTCGGCAATTACTATATTGAAGACGGCATGATGGCAATCAACCGTTTTGTTGAGGGAAAAGACGGGAAACAGTATTACCTCGACAAAAAAGGTCTTAAAGTAAAAGGCGGCTGGTATCAGGTATATGAAAACGACTGGATATATGCCAACGCCGACGGCTCTCTTGTTTGTGACAACTGGTTGCAGCAAGGCAAAACGTGGTACTACTTTAGCGATTGCTGGATGGTATACGACGGCACCTTTACCATAAACGGCGAACAGCACTCTTTCGATCAAAACGGTGTGTGGCTCGGCAAAAACCGTTTAGGCACGACCGATGGCTGGAAAGCATTCAACGGTGAGTGGTATTATATCATGGCGGAACAACCGGTACGTGGCGAGGAACGACTGATCAACGGTGCCTGGTATGCCTTTGACTATGAAGGTAAAATGGTTGCTGATAGCTTCTATAGTACATATGGAGCTTGTTTCTACTACACGGCATCCGGCGTACGTGCCAACTATGTGGGCTGGAAGGTCATAGACGGCAAATGGGTGCATTTCGACAGAACGCATAAGGTTTCCTCCTGGGTGGTGGAAAACGGCAAGCGATATTACATCGAGAATGAATACGTTGCTTATGATGGCGATGTCGAGTACCAACCCTATATGGTCACCGGCTATCATGTGATTAACGAAAGAATGTATTATTTTGATAACAACGGTGTGCTTATTCGTGCCGTTCGTCAGCAGGGCTGGCTGAAGGTTGGTGTCGATTGGTATTATATCGATGAAGATGGCTGGGTTGTTTCGGGTGTAACCGAATACAAGATCGGTAACGTTTGCTATGCCTTTGACTATGCGGGCAAAATGATTGCAAAGGATATTGCCTACTCCTGGTATGGAGACGGCTATAGCTACTACGATGCAGGCGGTAAATTGGTTACCAAACAAGGTTGGTATACCACCGCAGAAGGCAAGTGGATATACGTTCTGGCAAACGGCAAGGTTGCCGCAAACGGTGTATACAAAATCGGCGGAAAAGAGTATTACTTCAGCGACGGTTTATGGGTAGAATAATCTGCCAAAACCGTAACGCAGTGTGATATTCCCCTTGCATAACAAAAAACCGCGTGGAGAAATCCACGCGGTTTTTTCGTTTGCGGAAAAACAGAAAAAGAAAGCAAAAAACTATGGTATTTTAAGGCAAAAAGTTATATACTGTAGATATGATGGCTTTAAGGGGAAGCTCTGTTAGGGGGAATACATATGCGTAATATGACATTAGCCAATATTGCGGCTTGCCTGCAAAGCGAATTGCAGCAAGCGGCAGGGCGGGAAATGTTTGAAATCACAGGGGCTGTGCTGGATTCCAGAAAGGTGGAGCCGGGCTTTGCCTTTTTTGCTACAAGAGGGGCACGTGCAGACGGTCACAGCTTTATTCCGCAGGTTGCCGAAAAGGGTGCCGCACTGATTATTTGTGAGGAAGCACCGACGGTAGAGGTGCCGTATATTTTGGTGGAGGATTCCTTTATAGCATTGAAAAAGGTGGCGGCCTTTTACCGACAGCAGCTGACCATTCCTGTCATCGGCATTACGGGAAGCGTGGGGAAAACCAGTACCAAAGAGATGATGGCGGCAACCCTTAGCGCCAAGTTTTGTGTACAGAAAACGCAGGGGAACTTTAATAATGAAGTGGGTATGCCGCTGACCATTCTGACCATTCGGGAACAACACGAGGTGGCGGTGGTGGAAATGGGCATCAGCGATTTCGGTGAGATGCACCGCTTAAGCGAGATTGCCCGTCCGGATATTTGCGTGATTACCAACATCGGTCCGTGTCACCTGGAAAACCTGGGGGACAGAGACGGCGTGCTGCGTGCCAAAACAGAGATATTTACGTTTATGCAGCAGGATGGTTACGTCGTTCTGAACGGTGACGACGATAAACTGGCTACCGTTGAAAGCGTAAACGGAAAAGCGCCGTTTTTCTTCGGCACGAATGCAGACGGTGGGTATCAGGTTCGTGCGTCGGATATTCGCTCCAAGGGCTTGTTCGGCAGCGAGTTTACTATGCATCTGATGGGGCAGGAGATGCAGGCCTCCGTGCCGCTGCCGGGGGTGCATATGGTGCATAATGCATTGGCTGCCGCCTGCGTCGCAAAGCTGTTGGGAATGACGGGGGAGGAGATTTTAGCAGGCATTGCCTCTGCAAAGGCGACAGGCGGCCGCAGTAATATTTTGAAGCTGGCGGATAAAACGGTCATTGATGACTGCTATAACGCTAACCCCGTTTCCATGAAAAGTGCGATTGATTTGCTGATGATGGCAAACGGCCCGAAATATGTGATATTGGGCGATATGTTTGAGCTGGGCGACGGAGAAGAGGCGTTGCACAGAGAGGTAGGACAGTATGCCGCCGCCGCACCGGTTGACGGGATGATTTTTATCGGAAAATTGGCGGAAAATATGCAAAAGGGTGCCGCTGAAGAAGGCGCGGCTTCAGAATATTATCCCGATAAGGCGGCCTTTTTCGCCGCACACACCGCCGCAGATTTTGCGGGTAAAACCGTACTGGTCAAGGCCTCGCACGGTATGCATTTTGAAGAAATTGTAGAGTGGCTGCAGCAATAAAGGGCAAAAGAAAACAGCTGACCGATGTACTTCGGTCAGCTGTTTTTGGGTTATCCCTATACCGCCCTTTAGCGGGTGGTTTTTATCTTTTTACCTCAAACTTCGGCTCACAGGTCGTGTGGATGCCGAGTGCTTTATAGGTTTTTTCGTCAACACGGGACAAAATGACGGTAAAATGTGCATCGCTGCCGTGCAGCTTTTCGATCTGTTCGAGTGCCTTTGCTGCATCAGCCGAGTGTGCCGAGCTGAGCGACAAGGCAACGAGCACCTCATCGGAATGCAAGCGGGGATTTTTGCTGTGCAAATGGCGTACCTTCAAATCGCAGATGGGCTCTAACGCTACGGGACTGATAATATCCATTTCCTGATCAATGCCTGCCAGCTTTTTGAGTGCATTCAGCAATGCTGCCGCCGCCGCGCCGAGCAAGGGGGTGGTTTTACCCGTTACCATACTGCCGTCGGGCAGCTGTATGGCACCTGCAGGTGCTTTTGTCAGTTCGGCTTTTTCCAACGACTCCGCTACCACAGGCAACACGTCGGTGGTAACCCCTGCACGATTTAGCAGCAGCTCCATTTTGGAAACGGCAGTGCCGTCTCCTGCCGCACGCTTGTCTTCAACTGCGGTCTGATAATACCGTCTTAAGATTTCCTTGCGTGCCGCTTCACACACCGCAGCATCGTCTACAATACAGTAGCCCGCCATATTCACACCCATATCGGTGGGCGAATGATACGGGGAGGTGCCCTGAATCTTTTCGAGCATCGCTCGCAGGACAGGGAAAATCTCTACGTCTCGGTTGTAGTTTACGGTGGTCTCCCCATATTTTTCCAGGTGGAACGGATCAATCATATTCATATCGTCAAGGTCCACCGTTGCCGCTTCGTACGCAATGTTCACAGGATGCGTAAGCGGCAGATTCCAGACAGGGAAGGTTTCAAACTTCGCATAGCCCGCTTTGATGCCACGCTTGTATTCGTGGTACAGTTGAGAAAGGCAGGTTGCCATTTTACCGCTGCCGGGGCCGGGGGCGGTTACCACCACCAACGGACGTACCGTTTGGACATATTCGTTTTTGCCGTACCCTTCGTCGCTCACGATGCGTGCTACGTCGGAGGGGTATCCTGCAATGGTATAGTGCAGGTAGCTCGCCACACCGATTTCCTGTAAGCGACGGCGGAACGCATCCACTCCGTTTTGTCCTGCGGCATAGCGGGTAATCACCACACTGCCGACATACAGACCGATTTCACGGAACAAACCGATAAGGCGGAGAACGTCCTCGTCATAGGTGATGCCAAGGTCGCCACGCACCTTGCTTTTTTCAATATCGCCTGCGTTAATGGTGATAATGATTTCCGCTTCCTTGCTGAGCTTTAACAGCATACGCAGCTTACTGTCCGGTTCAAAGCCCGGCAGTACACGGGATGCGTGAAAATCGTCAAACAGCTTACCACCGAATTCGAGATACAGTTTGCCGCCGAACTGGTCGATGCGGCGACGAATCTGTTCGGATTGCAGTTGCAGATATTTATCGTTATCAAATCCTTTTTTCATCCTGTATCCCTCCTTTTAGAATACACCGCTGATTATGGAAATCAATGCGGCAACAAGCACTAACAACAACAAGGTGAATGCCGACAGTACACCGCCTGCCGCTGCTGCGGCAAAGCACAACAGCCCGCCGATACCGCCACACACCATTTGTGTAATCATAGCGGCAAGACCTCTGCGACGCAGACGCTTACAGCCACAAAGCAAGGTGGCTTTATTCATCACCGAATTGCCGACAGCGGCACCTGCCGATGCTTTTTCCTCTTCGTCACGACGCAGACGGTCATACAACCGTCCCGCAGAAGCGGTCAGCAGGTCTACGTAATAGTCGCTTAATGCAAAGCCGACACAAAGACTGTCCTCGGTAATGTTCGGGTCGAGAGAACGAATCAGCAGAGAAATGCCTGCGTCCTGCAGATCGTGCAATGCCTCTGCAATCGCAGGATCGGTAACATAGCTGATGATAAACATCGCAGACAGCTCTCCTGCCACCGACAAATACACCAGCTCTCTACCGTCTTTTTTATATTTACGCTCGTAGTCGCCCGACGGGGTGTCTACACCGTGGTTTTCGAGCAGCTTGCGGTTGCCGACCAATACACGATGACCGCCAACCCAGCCCGAAAAGCCCATATCCTGTTCAAACACCAGGTTTTCCACGGGCGGTAAAATCTCGGTTTTTTCCTCTATGACACGCAGGAACAAGCCGCAAAGCGGGCCGTCCGAACGGATTGCCACCGCAGCGGCATCGGTCAAGGCCTCGTCAATACGGGTGTTGCCGAACAGGCGCATACCGTGCAGCATCACGCTGTCCTTCAGATACACGTCAGAAACGTCAATCGCCACACCGTGCAGCGAGCCGAATCGCTCGGCGGCGGCATAGCCGCACACCATATTGCCGTTTTTCAGCTGATGCTTACATTCACGGTACAACGGCAGACCCAACGCAAGGGAAGCCGCAGGCAGGGTGACGCACACCGTTGCCGCCAAGGTATAAAAGAAGTTCCAGAAATCACCCGAGCATACAGCGGATACCACCGCTGCCACAAACGATACCGCTGCAGCACACGGAATATACCGCTGCAGCACCTCGTCATAGCGGTCACGGATATAGGAGTTTGCCATAAAATCGTCCAGGAAATTTACCGTGCGGAAATATGCCACGCGCGGCACACCTGTCACCACCGCACGACGACCGATTTCAATGGCGGTACGCTCATCTTCAATGAGATCCGCCGCCTGTTTTTCACCGTCACGGCTGACAAAATTAAAGTTTTGTAAAATGCGGGCATTGCGGCACATACGGCCCAAGCCGCACAGCAATAACAGCATGGCGGCAGCGGCGGCAAGCAGCTTTGCTTCGCCTGTTTCCACTGCGGGCAGCTGGAACACCAGCAACACCGTATGTAACCACGACACAGCAAACACACACGCAGGCACGGTGTCCACCGTCAGCTTACGACGGGCAATCGCCTGCACGCCGTCACGCAGCATCGGCAAGAACAATAAGCCCATTGCGGTCAATGCCGCTACGTTAAACAGTAAGAACAGCACCGGCATAATGGTGGGCTGTCCGTATATTTCGATGGTGATTTCACTCCACAGCAACAGCAGCAGCGGTACAATAGACAACAGTACACGAAAGCGGAAGGAACGGTAACGGGTAAACAATTCCTTCGCCACAGCACCTTTTTGACCGGGGCTGGTGTAGTCCCCTTCAAACGGCGGCTGCTTTTCGCCTACCACCTCTTCAAATGCGGTCTGCTCAGGTGCCTCGTCAGGTGCTTCGCCGCCTTCGTAACGGAAATCCGTTTCTTCGCTGTTCATACGAATCTGGAAATCCCGAATCTGCTCTTTGCGGGTTTCCTCCAGCTGCTCTTCCCAACTGGGTGCCGCTTCTTCCTCTTCTTCTGTCTGTTCGGACGTCTCGACAGCGGTGAAATCCTCCATCGTCATCTGCTCTGCCGGCGCCTCTTCCTCATCCAGAGAAAACATACGGGTAGGAAACTCTGCAGGTACCTCGGGGGTTTCCTCTGCCGCCAACTCCGCAAAGGGGTCCGGGAAATCCTCCGATGCCTCTGTCGGCTCTTCCATAACCTTCATATCCGCATCGTCCTCCTGCCCGACAACCGCCTCTTCGGCATCCTCGGCAGGCACCTGCGTCTCTTCCGTCGCAGCTTGCTCAACAGCTTGTTGTTCGGCAGGCACTTCACCCTCACGGGCTTCATCCTCTTGGGCAGGAACAGGGGCATACGTATTCAACAAATCTTCAAGAATATCGTTTTCAGCCATAAAAAACGTTCCTTTCTACTTTGCTTTAATACCTGCACGCTGACGCGCCACCTCGTACAGCACAATGCCGCACGCCACCGACGCATTCAGAGAATTGATATTGCCGTTCATCGGCAAGGAAACAATACCGTCGCACTGTTCACGCACCAGACGGGAAATGCCTCGTCCTTCCGACCCGACCACCACGGCAATGCCGCCGGTCAAATCGCCCGCACACCAGTTTTCACCGTCCATATCCAGACCGTACACCCAGATGCCGTTCTTTTTCAGCTCTTTAATGGTTTCGGTCAGGTTGGTCACCCGTGCCACCGGCACGTATTCCACCGCACCTGCCGACGCCTTATACACGGTAGCGGTAAGACCTACCGCACGGCGCTTGGGGATGATCACCCCGTGTGCGCCTGCCGCCTCGGCGGTACGCAGGATAGCACCCAGATTATGCGGATCCTCCAGTTCATCCAAAATCACGAAAAACGGCGGTTCGTTTTTATCTGCCGCCGCCTTATACAAATCGGCGAGGGTGGCATATTCCTTACATGCGGCGAACGCAATAATGCCTTGATGGTTGCGTGCGAGGGTGTCCATCTTGCGACTGTCCACCTCTTTGACAGGAATATCCTTTTTGCGGCAAAGAGCAATGAGCACAGGCAGATTGCCGCCGTGTTCTCCCTTGGAGACCCACACGCTGTCAATCGCTCTGCCGGATTTTAATGCTTCATTCACCGCATTACGACCCGCAATCACATCTTCACGTTCGTTTTTTACGGGTTTTTCTTCCCTGTCAACCATTCTGTTCCCTCACTTTTCGACAGAAATACACATATATAGTTAGTATAGCATAAAAAGATATAAAAGCAAATACCAAATATAGATTTTTTTGAAAAATATAAAAACGGCGTACCCCTTCGAAGTGTTCCGAAAGGTACGCCGTTTTGCTGTTTTCTCTGTCAGCCGTCAAACACACCGAGGACAACGATGCCGACAGCGGTAAGTGCGATGCACAGATAATGCCAAAGGGACAGCTTTTCTTTTAAGAAAATGCGGCTCCACACAACGCTTAACACGCAGTATGCACAGATAATGGGAGCGGCCAGTGCTGCATGCTCGGTATCCGCCAACGCGTAAATGTACGCAAACTGACCGATGGTTTCGCAGATAGCACCGATGTAACGGGGACGTGCCTGCTTCGGTTTTTGCAGATCCTTCTTTATCAGCAGGTACACAAAGCAGATAGCACCGATAGCAAAGAAGGTCAGCTCGTATGCAACGTTTGCACTGTCCTCATTCAGTGCTTTGCCAAAGCCCTGCCAGATAGCAGGCAGGTCAGCGGGTTCTGCCAGCACCAAGCTGTCCGCAAAGGTGCCCAGCGCATCTAACAAACAGTACGCAAGCGGCAGACAGATAGCAAGCCAGCTTTTCGCATATTTGCGGTTTGCCGCTTCCTGTCTGCGTGCACGCAGGTCGGGATCCTCGTTGCTTTCCACAATGCCTAAACCGATAACACCAAGGCATACGCAAGCGAGAGCGCCAATCTGCCAGCCGTTCAGAGAGGCGGTCATACCGGTCAACAGACAGATGACCGACACCAGAGCGCCGCTGGAATTACAAATCGGCGAAGAAATGGACAATTCGATATAGCGCAGACCCATATAGCCGAGTATCATCGAGAATATGTACAAAAGGGATACAGGCATATAGGCGAGCAGCACCTCAAGGTTAATTTCCACACCGCTAACCAGGATTTCGTACAATGCGTGCAAGCCCATTACCGTACCGACGGCAATGGTCATACGCAGGTGTGCATGACGGTCTTTTTCTGCCGAGCATCCGATTTTCGAGAAAAGGTCGGAGCCGGACCAACACAGCATTGCCGCTAAAGATAACCAAAACCAAGTCATGAAAAAACCACCCCATAAATTGAGAAATTACGGGGTGATTTTATCATTTTTTTGCTTTTCTGTCAATCAAAAATTTTTCGCGGGCTGTTCAAAATATGCCTGCGGTTTTCCGCAAACGGGGCAAACTGCGGGAGCATCCTTGCCAACCGCCAAATGTCCGCAGTTGCGGCATACCCAAATCGCATTTTCCTCCTGCTTGGAAAACACCAAATCTGTTTCGATATTGGCAAGCAGGTGACGAAACCGTGCTTCGTGGTCTTTTTCTATCAAAGCGACCTGCTCAAACTTTGTTGCGATGTGGTCAAAGCCCTCTTCCCGTGCCACCTCGGCAAAGGTCGGGTACATAGAGGTGAACTCATACTTTTCACCGTCTGCGGCATCCGACAGGTTGCGGTCGGTGTCGGGGTTGCCGTGTAACATACGAAACCACATTTCTGCATGTGCTTTTTCGTTGTTGGCAGTCTCCTCGAATATGGCCGCTATCTGCTCATAGCCGTTTTTTCTGGCAACCTCTGCATAAAAGGTGTACTTGTTACGTGCCTGGGATTCCCCCGCAAATGCGGCGGCAAGGTTGGCTTCGGTTTTGGTGCCTTTCAGTTCGGGCATATAGATCTCTCCTTTTCGATTTTTATTAGTATAAGCAATCGCAAAGGAGATATACTATCAAATGAGGTGTTCAAATTGGATTTTATGATGTTATTGAAAGCGTTTTTGGTGGGCGGCATGATTTGTATCATCGGACAGCTGCTGATAGACTACACCAAAATGACCCCGGCACGTATTCTGGTGCTGTTTGTGACGTTGGGTGTCGCACTCACCGCTGTCGGCGTATACGAGCCGCTTGTGAGGTTTGCATCGGCAGGGGCTACCGTTCCCTTGACGGGATTTGGGTATACGCTCGCCAAGGGCGTGCAAAAAGCGGTGAATGAAAACGGCGTTTTAGGTGTTTTGCAGGGCGGTCTTACCGCCACCGCAGGAGGTATTGCCGCCGCTATGGTTTTCTCCTTTATCGCCGCCCTTGTCACCCGCTCCAACGACAAATCATAAAAAAGGAAGGTACACAGCCGTGTACCTTCCTTTTTGCATTATACAGATTTGAACAGCAAAACGCTTCTCGGGGCGACGGGGAGGGTGTCACCGTTCTTGACGGTGGTTACCTTTTCCATACTGTTGTCTTTATCCAACAAATACACGTCGTACTGTTTCGCACCGTCCTCAAATTTGAAGGTAACGGGGCGTTTTTCAGTATCCAGATCGTCGTCGGTGTAGCAGGCAAGCATCAATGCACTCTCACCGTTTTCACCCGTTGCCGCAGCAGCATACAGCTTGTCGCCGGTGACGGTCACACGCACCGAATTGCCGAGTGTATACAGCTCGTTAAACATTTTGAAGGGGTAGTAGCCCTTCAGGGGACGCAGGGTATAAAAATCAAACATACCGTTCCACGTACACTGCACACGTGCGTCGTAGTACATCAGCATATCCATCGGCCCTTGCTGGCTTCCCAGCATCGTCGCAGCGGTAAACGCCGCACCTTTTATCGAAATGATTTGTTCCACGCTGTACAGATACTGGTCTGTCCAGTTTTTGACGTAGTTCCATTCGTTACAGATGCTTTCAGCTTCGGTATAGCCGTGTTTATCCAGCAGTGCTCTCCAATAGTGCATACGGTTAAAGATCCATTCGGGGTCTTTGGCGTACACGTGCCAGGAGAAGAAGTCCAGCGGCACATTGTCCGCTTTCATTGCCGCCAGGAAATTGTCTGCCCACTGTTCACGGTGTGCAATGGCAGGGCCGCCGATTTTTAAGTGCGGGAAGCAAGCTTTCAAGTGTTTTGCGGTAATGCGGAACAGGTCGTGGAACTGCTGTATTGTGCCGCCCAGGTCGCTTGCCGCTCCTTCGGCTCGTCCGGCTCACGCAAATCGGGCTCGTTCCAGATTTCCCAGTATTCGATATCCCAATGAAAACCGTCTGCCCACCCTTCGGTGTAGTGACGGATGATATGCTCGCAAATTTCCGCCCATTTCTGAAAATCGGGGGGCGGCAGGGTGCCGTATTTCTTGGATTCGTGTTCGATTTTACTGCCCAGACGGTAGAAAACCTTCGCTCCGGCCTGCTGAATGGTATCGCAGTATTCATCGGTCAGCTGGAAATCATACGATGCAGGGTCATTGACATCCGCATCAAAGTTCGGGAAAATCATATGTACGTCTACGATATGTGCACCGCCGTAGGAGGTACAAAAAGACGCATCGTGATTACGTGCATACGGAATGCCCGCTTCTTTGTATAACCAGAAGTTGCTGCGTGCCATCGCCGCCGCTTGCTTGTCAATCGGTTTGGTGGGACCGTTGTTCACTGCGTGCATCGGCTTCACCGGACCTACAACATTGTTAAAATGTACCCGTACCGTATTCATATCATTCTCTCCTTTGAAACAAGCTTTCTGTTTTCAGTCTACCGCTTTCCTTCCCGTTTGCAAATACCAAACAAGTGGGGGGAAACAACAAAAAAACTTGTCTTTCTGTGACATTTCGTAGAAATCAACCATATATATACAAATAGTAATACAAAAAATGTACAGAACAAAGTGGCAGATATTGCATTTTGGCAAAAAATCCTGTATAATAAAAAGGTATATAGCGTCGCAAAGACGAAAACAGGAAAACTTTTTGTTTTTTTAGGTGATAATATGATTTGTAATACCGTTCTGGAAGCATTGGGCAGTACGCCCATAATCCGCCTGAACCGCATGGTCGATGCGGATATGGCGGAAATCCTTGTCAAGTTTGAAGGTCTTAACGTCGGCGGCTCGATTAAAACCCGCACGGCGCTGAATATGATTATGGATGCCGAAAAACGTGGTGTGATTACCAAGGACACCGTTATCGTCGAGCCCACCAGCGGCAACCAGGGTATCGGTCTGGCACTGGTCGGCGCGGTGCGTGGCTACCGCACGATTATCATTATGCCCGACTCGGTTTCCGAGGAACGCAGAAAGCTGGTGAATCAGTACGGTGCCGAGGTTGTTTTGGTACACGATGCCGGCAATATCGGTGCGTGCATTGAAGAATGTCTGGAGCTGGCATTGAAAATGCAGCGGGAAGACCCGCATGTGTTTGTGCCGCAGCAGTTTGAGAATCCTGCCAACGTGGAAGTACAGTATAAGCAGACAGGCAAAGAGATTTTAGAGCAGGTCGGCGGGCAAATCGACGGCTTTTGCTCGGGCATTGGCACCGGCGGCACCATTACGGGTATCGGCACCGCCTTGCGTGAAGCCAACCCCGATACGACCATTTGGGCGGTAGAGCCCGAAAATGCCGCCATTCTGTCCGGCGGCTCGATCGGCACCCATCTGCAAATGGGTATCGGTGACGGCATTATCCCTGCCATTCTCGACACCGATATTTTTGATGATGTATGTATTATCGGTGACGATGAAGCGTTGCAGACCGCTAAGGATCTGGCGGCTAAAGAGGGTATCCTTTGCGGCATTTCCAGCGGCACCAACGTTGCCGCCGCTATCCGCCTGGCGAAAAAGCTCGGCAAGGGCAGGCGTGTGGTGACCGTGCTGCCCGATACAGCCGAAAGATACTTCTCCACACCCTTGTTCGAAAAATGAAAAAATTTTGTATATCCTATTGATTTCTAAAAAAAATAGCAGTAAAATGTTCTAGTTAAAAAAGCCGTCTTTTCGGGCGGCTGGACATAGAAGGGAAAATGGTTTATGGAACAAAAAGAACGTAGAGTTGGTACGGTGTCCCGCGGTATCCGTTGCCCCATTATTCGTGAAGGAGACGACCTTGCAAAAATCGTGACCGACAGCGTGTTGGAAGCGGCGGAAATTGAGGGCTTCGAGCTGCGTGACAAGGACGTTATCTCGATGACCGAATCCATTGTGGCTCGTGCACAGGGCAACTATGCCTCGGTAGATGCCATTGCCGCAGACGTCCGTGCAAAATTGGGCGGTGAAACCGTCGGTGTTATCTTCCCCATTCTTTCCCGTAACCGTTTTGCAATCTGCCTCAAGGGTATCGCCAGGGGTGCCAAAAAAATCGTGCTGATGCTCAGCTACCCCTCTGACGAGGTGGGTAATCATCTGGCAACCTACGAGCTTATCGACGATGCCGGCATCAATCCCTACTCCGATGTGCTTTCTCTCGAAAGATACCGTGAGGTGTTCGGTGTACAGAAGCTGGAGTTTACCGGTGTTGACTACGTGCAGTATTATGCCGATCTGATTAAAGCAGAGGGTGCCGAAGTAGAAATCATCTTTGCTAACCAGGCGAAAGCGATTCTCGATTACACCGATTGTGTTTTGACCTGCGATATCCACACCCGTGAACGCAGCAAAAAGCTTCTCAAAGCCGCAGGTGCAAAGGTTGTGTGCAGTCTTGACGATATTCTGAACGCCCCCGTAAACGGCAGCGGCTATAACGAAAAATACGGTCTGCTCGGCTCCAACAAATCCACCGAAGATAAAGTAAAGCTGTTCCCCCGTGACTGCCAGCCGCTCGTACTGGATATTCAGGCGAAGATAAAAGCGGCAACCGGCAAGCACGTGGAGGTTATGGTATACGGTGACGGTGCCTTCAAGGATCCCAAAGGTAAAATCTGGGAGCTTGCCGACCCGGTTGTGTCTCCTGCCTTTACCGACGGTCTTATCGGTACGCCCAATGAACTGAAGCTGAAATATCTGGCAGATAACGATTTCAAGGAGTTGTCGGGTGACGCACTGAAAGCCGCTATTTCCGAAAGCATTAAAGCAAAGGACGGCTCCCTTGTCGGCAATATGGCGGCACAGGGCACCACACCCCGCCAGCTTACCGACCTTATCGGTTCGCTGTGCGACCTCACCTCCGGCTCGGGCGATAAAGGTACCCCTGTTGTTCTGGTGCAGGGCTATTTCGATAACTATACCAACTAAGGGGGATAAAAAATATGGATAACAACGTACGTCCCGAAAACATGGAAAGAATTACCACCAAGGCACTTGCCGATGCGTTTATTGCACAGCAGGTGGAGGCCGTTCGTGCACAGGTTGGTGATAAAAAGGTGCTGTTGGCCCTTTCCGGCGGTGTTGACTCCTCGGTTGTTGCCGCATTGCTTATCAAAGCCATCGGCAAACAGCTGGTTTGTGTACACGTAAACCATGGTCTGATGCGTAAAGGCGAATCCGAAGCGGTTATCGATATGTTCGAGGGCGAGCTGGATGCCAACCTCGTATACGTAGACGCTACCGACCGCTTCTTAAACCTGCTCGCAGGTGTTTCCGATCCCGAGAAAAAGAGAAAAATCATCGGTGCGGAGTTTATTAACGTATTCGCTGACGAAGCAAGAAAGTTAGACGGCGTGGCATTTCTTGGTCAGGGAACTATCTACCCCGACATTTTGGAAAGCATTAAACAGGCGGAGGGCAAAAAAGCGGTCAAATCCCACCATAACGTAGGTGGCTTGCCCGAGGATTTGCAGTTCGAGCTGGTCGAGCCCCTGAAGCTGCTCTATAAAGACGAGGTACGTGTTGTGGGCGAGGCGTTAGGTCTCCCGCACGCAATGGTATACCGTCAGCCGTTCCCGGGTCCCGGTCTTGGCGTGCGTTGCCTGGGTGCTATCACCCGTGACCGTCTGCATGCGTTGCGTGAAGCGGATGCCATCCTCCGTGAAGAGTTCGACAACTGCGGCCTTGCGGAAAAGGTATGGCAATTCTTTGTGGTTGTTCCCGACATCAAAAGCGTCGGTGTGAAGGACGAAAGCCGTTATGAGGGCTGGCCCGCTATCATCCGTGCCGTGAATACGAAGGATGCGATGACTGCAACGGTGGAGGAAATCCCGTACCCCGTTCTGCACAAAATCGTTGCCCGTATCACCGCAGAGGTGGACGGCATCAACCGTGTACTGATGGACCTCACCCCGAAGCCCGTCGGCACGATTGAGTGGGAATAATATCTAATGGCTTACAAATGCCCGAAAACCCTTGGAAATGAAGGGCTTTCGGGCATTTTTATTTTATCAGCGTGCTACATTCGTACTATTATTTAATATTATCCAGCAATGTAGTTGTTGTGTTGAAGTAGGATGTTGCAACCTGCTCAGGAGTAAGGCAGGTGTCGTACATACGGGCGGTGACCACCGTGTACCCCGTCAGCACACCGAGCGCTTTACCGCCCTTTGCCGCATTAAACCCAATGCCGAGTGTGTTATATCCATCGTCCGACAACGGTAAAAAGTCTTGTTCCATCGTTTGTCTGCCAACCGCGACACCGTTTTGATACAAAACCAATTCCTTTGTGGTGGGGTTATAGGTCGCGGTGAAATATTGTACGACATTGCCTCCCACAATGTTACTGTTCCAGTTATGATCCACCGCAGTCGGCATCGCGTCCACCGTGTTTTTCTGCGTATCGGTCATTGTAAAATGCACGTTCAAGGTAGGATTTTCCAAAGTCATTGCCAAACCGCCCACACCGTTACTGCCAAACAGCGTATACGGATATGTGGGTTCATCAGGCAGGTTATCCAATGCAATGCCCAATTCAAACGTAATGCCGTTGGTGTTTACCAACGTACCAAACGCCTGCGGAGAAGTGATATCTTCCAGCGTAGCGGTAATACGCGCAGGAGAATACGGTGTCGCACGGAACGCATTCACTTCCACCGCATTGCCCCTATACATTACGGTATATTTACCGACTTCTCCGCTGCGGTTTTGCGCAGAAACGTTTCCTTTGCCGCTGTTGGCGATATCGCCGTCGGCAAATTGCAAATCCATCAACGGTTGCGGCACCAACACCGACGGATTCTCTTCGGGTTCGGTTTCACGATAACCGTTTTGGTTGCGATTAGAAAAATACGGGGTGTCTTCTGCAGGGGTGTACGGCAACTGCAACGTGCGCACACCAAAGCCTGAGATAATAACTTCCTTTACGTTGCCCGAACCGAAGGGATATTGTTCGGCTTTGTTATCATACAACCACCAAAACGCTTGGCCTGCACGGGTGGTATCTTTTTGAAAATAGCGGAATTCGTTAAAATACTTGGTGTGACAAAATCCCATTGTCGGCATTACCACCACCGTCGGGTCAACGGTGTTATACAGTTCCACTGTGCCGCCGGGCAAACCGTGGTGCGCCATCTGCATAATATCACTTTTCAGATAACTGCCCCACATTTCCACCATTTCATCGCTACCCGTCTCTCCCATGTCACCGAGTATTAAAATGGTCTGCCCCGCCATACGAATATGGAATGCAACAGACGTGTTATTCGTTTGATTTTCGGTCAGGTCGCGTGTGGAAAGCGGATAAAAATCCTCTACTGTATGTAAAATTTCAATTTTTGCATCCGCGAAGTGATACACTTGCCCTGTATGCGGGGTGACAACTTGTGTTCCCTTTTCTTTCCATTTTTCTATGGCGGAAGAAAGGCCTTGCGCACGCGTTCCCTTCTCAAAATTATATAAAATCTGTTCCACCATCACATCCGCATCTGCGAAACGATTCAAAAACTCTGTTGCAGCACTGATATGATCTCCGTGCGGATGGGTGAAAATCCACGCCGCAATGGTTATGGTCTCTCTTTTGTTTTGTTTTGTCATCAACGCATACAGCTGATCACTTTCAAAATTGGCTGCTTCCGCCTGACCGCCGTCAATGACGATAAATCGGCCGTCCGACAGACGCACGAGGTAGGACATACCTTCCGAAGCACGATCATATTTATTCTGCACCTGCGTAAACAACGGTTCGCATATCTTTTTATACGCGTTATCCTTGGCGCGTGTTTCCAACAAAGCATCTAACGGCAGTTGCAGAATGTGCGCGCGGTTTTCCGCCGCTATATAATACGCATACACCGTGCTGTTGTCCGCTTTGGTATAGGTTGCAAACAAGTTGTTGCCGCTATCGGTTGCAACCGTGTTGGTGCTGTATTTCTTCCATTTATTGCTTTTGAGTTTTTTGAGATACGCCAAAAACTCTTTTTCGGTGGTGTTTTCCATAAGAATGGTGACCTGTCCGTCGTTGCCTTCTATCGTTTCCCCGGGTTCACCGCCTTCGTAGGTGGGCAATTCCCCATGCGGTATACTGTTTTCCGTTTTGAAAAGCAGTAGCAATACGACGGCAATGACCGCAATAAGCACAACCGCGATAGCCGCCAAAAGTATCCATTTACTTTTTACCATTTGCAACACCTCGTTTCAAAAAAAGTATAGCATAGCAGAAAAAATGTGAAAACCCATAAAAAACACCTTTTTATCCGTTTTTCCACCACAAAAAAGAGCCAACTTTCGGAGCACTCACATAAGGAAAAATCGGTGAGCAGTACCGCTCCCGATGCGGCACGGTTAGACGCACGACGGACAAAGACGGTGTGTTCACCGTCTTTAACTGTAAAAGTAAAGGTTTTCTCTCCGTTGATGGCACGTTTATGGGTGATGCCGTCAATGATAAATGCCAGATGGCCGGGTTGTTCATCGGTAAATGCGGCGGACAGGGAAAAGCCCGTGCCGTGAAAACGGAAGGAAAAGCCCGCAAAGCTCCACCAAAGTTCCGCTTCGCCATTGTGATTGAACGGCACACGACCGTGTATTTGCAGTTGGGAATGGTCGGTTATTTTCATAGTATTACCTCAATTGATTCGTAAGTGCTGCAAACTGCTGTAAGGAAAGCTGCTCCGCCCGGGCGGTAATAGGTATGTCTGCCGCAGCGCAAGCCGCTGCAATCGTGTCTTTGCTGTATCCTGCGGTGGTAAGTGCGTTTTGCAGGGTTTTACGGCGTTGTCCGAACGCCGCACGGATAACCGTGAACAGTTGCTTTTCGTCGGCAAACTCTACGGGAGGGGTTTTACGCACAACAAGGCGAATCACCTCGCTGTCCACGTTGGGTGCAGGCATAAAGCTGCCTCGGGACACACCAAAAAGACGTGTCGGCTCGGCATAATACTGCACCGCAAGCGACACAGCACCGCAATCCCGTGTGCCCGGTGCGGCACACAGGCGAATGGCCGCCTCTTTTTGCACCATGACCGTAATATCCTCAATCGGTAAACGGCTTTCCAGCAGCAACATCAAAATAGGGGAGGTGATGTAGTAGGGGAGGTTGGCACACACGTGAATGGGCATATCCCCAAACGCTTCTTTGAGAAGGCGGGGCAGGTCCAGCTTCATCACATCTCCCGAAACGATTTCTACGTTGTCAAAGGCGGCGAGGGTTTCTGCCAACACAGGCGGAAGGCGGTCATCCAGCTCGATAGCGACCACCTTTTTTGCCACCGTTGCCAGCTCCTTGGTCAACACACCGATGCCCGGACCGATTTCCAAAACGGCACTTTCCTTGTCTGCACCGCAGGCCTGTGCCATACGTGGACAAACCGACGGATTGATGAGAAAGTTTTGTCCCAGTTTTTTAGAGAAGGAAAAGCCGTGACGGGACAAAAGGTCTTTAATATAGGCAATATCCGTAAGCGCCCCCATTATCTCCGTCTCCTCTTCATTTTGTTGCGACGCTGACGGCGGGCATCAAAAACGGCATAGCCGATGTATCCGCCGAACACCAGCACGATCACGCCGATGCCGCCCCACAGCCAACCCGAGCCGAGCACCGCACCGATGCCGGAAAATACCGCCGCTATGGCACTTTTTTTCATGGTTTCTGCGGCAACCAGCTCGAGCTCACCGATTTTTTCGTCTACGTTGACAATTAGCTCTACCTTGCCGAGCACCGCACCTTTTTCAACGGGCGCCGTGACAACCGGTTGGTTTATGGTCACCTTTTTAATAACGTCTTTCGGTTCTACCGTGTTGTAAATAACGGTGGAAAATGCCTGCTTGGGTACGAGATTTACCGAATCCTTGCCTAAAACGTGTTTCACCTTGACACTCGCTAAAATTTCGCTGTCGGTCAGCAGGGTTTTGTAGGTAAAGTTGCGGAACGCCCAACGGTACAGTGCGGCGGTATCGGTGTAATGTGCCCCCACTCTGCCGTCGGCGGTTTTTGCGGGACTGCCCAGCAAAACCACCATATACTGATAGCCGCTGTCCGCCGCAACGGTGGCAAGCCCCCACCCTTCGTGCTCGGATAAGCCCGTACGCCCGAATTTCAGAGGAGAGTAGTAGTAGCCGGTAGAGGCACGCAGCATATCCACACGGTTGATAATGGTATACGGCTCGCCTCCGGTGGTGGGCTGTACCGCATACTGTTTATTAGACATCATGGTTTCAAACTCGGGGAAGGTCAGTGCGTACCGCATAATGCGGTATACATCTCTTGCGGTGGTATACTGACTGAGCGAGTCCAGACCGGTGACGTTGGCAAAATGGGTGTTTTGACACCCGATTTTTTTGGCGAGAGCATTCATACCCTCCACAAACTCTTTCACGCCGCCGCTGACGGTGTATGCGAGGGTGGTGGCGGCATCGGAAGCGGTCTGAATTAAGGAAACGGTTAAAAGGTCTCTGAGCTTCCAGGTTTCACCGAACTCCATACCTACAGCGGTGACGCCTGTGCCTGCTACGTGGGTGTTGAACATCTCTAAGGTGTAGGTGCCTGTCACCGTGTCCATATTGAGATTTTTTTCCTTTACCTCGGTCAGCACGTATGCGCCTGCCATCAGGCGAATGAGTGCCGCAGGTGCGTGTACCGCATCTGCGTTTTTCTCATACAGGAAGATATCCTCGCTCTCGTTACCGCCGAGAAATATCACCGCTGCGGCTGCCGCCTGAGGCGCCAGCTCATCGGGCAGGGTGTATGCTGCCGCAGACGGTGCCGCCATTACTGCCATACCTGCCAACAACGTAACCGCCAGGATCACAGAAAGTAGTTTTTTGTATTTCATATCTATCACCTATTATAAGCCGAGTGCTTTTTCAATACGCAAAGCATTGTCGGTCAGATCTCCGCCGTCACAATTCACCGTGATGTCGGCATATTTTTCATACAGAGGGGTACGTTCTTCAAAAATATCCGAAAGCGTTTGTCCGTCACGCATCAGAATGCCACGTGTTTCAAAATTATTGACTCGTTTTTCAAGTTCCTCGAGCGGCACACGCAGATATACCACCGTACCGATGGATTTTAAGTGTGCCATTGCCTCCTTGCCGTACACCATACTGCCGCCGGTGGCAATAACGGTACGTTGTGCCTGTATTGACGCACCCACACGGTTTTCAAGCTCGGCAAAATAATCACCGCCGTCATCCCGCAGAATTTCAAACAGGCGTTTACCCGCCGCCTCCTGAAGTAAAAGGTCTACGTCGGCATAGCGAAACCCCAGTCGCTTGGCAAGCAGTACCCCGACGGTGCTTTTGCCACAGCCAGGCATACCGATGAGAATAATGTTGTCCATAAAAACCTCACGAAACAATGTTTTGCATCCAGCTGCCTCGTTTTAACAGCCACGCACCTAAAAAGCATTTGATGCTGTTGAGTGCTTCGTATGCCACGCACAGCCATACCACCGACACGTCGGTATATCTTGACAGCAAGAACACAACCGGCATAACACAAAAATACGAAACACCGCAGTCCATCAAAATGGTTACTGACATATTACCGCCCGAGCGAATGGCAAAATACGCAGAAAAGGCATACGCCTGCAGGGGAATGCCGCACGCGGTTACAATCATCAGTTGGGTGGTGAGTGCCTTTACCGCAACGGGTGTGTTGTACATCAGAGGAATGACACCCGACAGACCGCCAAACAGCGCCGCCATAGCCAGAGAGGCGACCACGGCGAAAGCGAGCAGCCGTGGGTAATCCTCTTTCACCCTCTTAAACTCACCCGCACCGAGCAGCTGCCCTAAAATGATACCCACAGCGATACCCACCGCCTGGTAGGACACGGAAAACAGGTTATTGAAGGTTTGGGTGATGTTGGCAGCGGCAACTGCCGCAAGACCACGGGTAGCGTAGCATTGATTAAGGAATGCTACCGACAGCGCCCATAATGCTTCATTACACATCAGCGGCACGCCCTTGGCGGACACCTTGCCCACCAATTTAAGCGGGATGTACAGCGAGCGGAATGCTTTTTTGATAAACGGGAATTGCTCCCGGTGACGCACGGTCCAGGTGACCACAATGCCCAGCTCTACAAAGCGGGAGAGCACCGTGGCGGTTGCCGCACCGACAACACCGAGCTTGGGGAAGCCGAGATTGCCGTAGATGAGCAGCCAGTTAAACAGAAGGTTTACGGTAACTGCAATAATGCCTGCCTGCATCGGCAGTACCGTCTCACCACATTCACGCAGCGTGCCCGAAAAGCATTGGGTGAGTGCGAAGGGGAGTAACCCCAACAGCATAACAAAGAGATAGCTCCTTGCCGCTTCTGCGGTTGCCGCAATGGCAGCAGGGTCCTCTCCTGCTTCAATGTACAGGGAGATGAGCGGTGCCTGGCAGGTAAGAAAAATGGCCACCGCCGCTGCCGTCAAGCCGAATGCCAACAGCAGCTTGAAACGGAACACGTGCCGGATGCTGTCCCAGTCGCCTTTACCGTAAAACTGGGTACTGAAAATGCCTGCACCCGCAACGGCACCGAAGATGCACAGGTTAAATATAAACATCAGTTGGTTGGCGATAGCGGCGCCGTTCATTTGGGTGATGTCCAGCCGCCCTACCATAATGTTGTCCAGCATACTCACAAAGTTGGTAATGCCGTTTTGCAGCATAATGGGGAGCGCTACTGCAATCACCAAACGGTAAAACGCCTTATCGCCTACGTATCGTTTAAGCATAGAAAATCCTCAAAAAACAGGAGTGTTTATTCTGCCTTCTCCTTGAGGAGAAGCCTTTCCAACAAATGCACACCCCCCTGTTGCCTTCTCCTTGAGGAGAAGGGGGACCGCGTTAGCGGTGGATGAGGTGTTTACGGCAGTTTACCCACAGGAGTGACAAACATTTTCTGCAACTGTTGCGCCGCAGTGTTCACACATGTGGTCCCCGCCGGTCCAATAGCGAAGACAGGTGCCATTTTGTCCATCCCCGCCTTTTCTTCCGCACAAAGAGCAATGTCCGTCGTATTCTTCTGCTTCTTCGGTGTCTATAACTCGGATGATTCCGGGTTTATATTCATATTTGGCCCCGTTTTGCGGTTGCGTGCCCTTCGAGCCATCCTCGTAGGTATATACAATAGGCGATTTGCCGTCCCAAGAAATAC
>JAZNXY010000046.1:0-3029 GCA_045594105.1 Acutalibacteraceae bacterium
CCATGTCGGCATCAAAGCCGATCCACTCGCCACTGCCTTCCACCTTTTCGTAGTCCATGGGAGCAAAATCGGTGATGCCCACGATCAACTTGCCTTTTTCTTTTACGTACTCCATGTCCGTCTTGGAAGAACCGCTACCGCAAGCGGTCAGCAAAGATAGCAGCATTAAAACGGCAAGAGCCATTGCAAGATATTTTTTCATAAAACGGTCTCTCCTTTATTGATGATAGAGGTATTATACACTACCGTATTAGCAAAGTAAAGTGGTAAATTTACAAATGTCCCATTTTTGTGCAAAACACTCAATGCAACAGAACTTGAACGGTTATTTCTCACAAGTTTTTGAAGACGCAGTGGAGACGGGAAGGTTGGCCAGCGTAACGGCAGCAAACATCAAGGCGCAGCCTATCAGTTCGCGAGTGGACAAGGTATCGTGCAGGATCAGCCAACCGGTGAGCACAGAGAATACCGATTCTAAACTCAGCAAAAGAGTGACTACTGTGGGGTTGCTGTTTTTTTGAGAAACTACTTGTAATGTGTAGGCAATGCCGCTGGACATAATACCCACATACACCAACGGAAACCAACAGGCTATAATGTCGTGAATGGCGGGCCGTTCAAAAATCACCATGAGGATGGTGCTGATGATAGCGCTGACAGTCAACTGCGCACAGGAAAGATGGATGCCGTTTAGCTTGGGGGAAAATCGATCGATAAATAAGATCTGCAGAGCGAAAAACACCGCACATAGCAGAATAACGGCGTCGCTGGGGGCGATGGAAAAACCGCTTGTAATACACAGTAGATAGAGGCCCACCAGCGCGATGATGGTGCCGACCCACACGGTTACGGGTGCTTTTCGATTGCAAAACAGGCCGAAAATGGGAACCAATACCACGTATAATGACGTGATAAAGCCGGCTTTCCCGGGGTCGGTGTCAGCCATGCCTGCTTGTTGCAGGTTGGTGGCGATGGCCAGCATTAAGCCACAGGCCAATCCGCCCAGCAATACCTGCTTGCGATAGGAGGGACGTTGTTCCCGAGGGATAGGTGTGTGTTTTCTCAATGCCAAGGACAACAAAAACAAGAACAGCGCACCGATCCAGGTGCGGATGGCACTGAAGGTAAACGGGGGTAAGGTGTCAGCGCCTACTCCCTGTGCAACAAAAGCAGAACCCCAAATAAAAGCCGCCAGTAGCGGGCAAAGGGTGGTGCGCAACAGCCGTTGCGAGCGAAATATCATGATGTATCACCTGTTATCATTAAAACTTGCTCCAGTATACATGAAACGCACAAAAAACGCAAGTAGGCTTGACATATCCGAAAAATATGGGTATGCTTATAAACGTATCCGAAAAACCATTGTATATATAGGAAGTATAGGAAAACAGAAGGGAGCGGCAACATGGACAAGTATAAACGGCTGTTATCCAATACGGTCATTTTCGCTATCGGCACCTTCAGTTCGAAATTGCTCACCTTCTTTCTGACGCGCCTGTACACCGCTGTGCTGGATAAGTCTCAGTACGGCGTCACCGATCTGATTCAACAAAGCGGCAACTTGCTGTTGCCGCTGATTACCCTGGGGATCACCAGTGCGGTGGTGCGGTTTGGCTTGGATAAAGGCGTCCGCAAGAGCGACGTGTTTACCACAGGTTTGCTGGCGATTGCCGGCGGTGTTGTGGTGCTGTTGGCCATCACGCCCTTGCTGAGCATGGTGAAATTGCTGTCCGGCTATGTATGGCTTCTGTGCTTGTTTGTGCTGATGTCCTCGTTGCGGTCTCTGTGCGCTCAGTTTGTGCGCGCGGATAATCGAGTACGCTTGTTTGCCATTGATGGCATTCTCAGCACCATCACCACCATCGTGTTTAACGTGCTGTTCTTGGTGGTGTTTCGGTGGGGCGTGTTTGGCTATATTTTCTCCATCGTTTGTTCGGATGCGTTGTCGGTAGTGTTTTTGTTCGGAATGGCACGTTTGGAGAAATTCATCCGGTTTCGCAGTTTGGATTTTTCCGTGTCACGGGCGATGCTGAAATATGCGATTCCGCTGATTCCCAACACCGTTTTATGGTGGATCACCAATGTGTCGGATCGGTATATTGTAGCAGCAATATGGGGAGAGGACTATAACGGTCTCTACGCGGCGGCCTATAAAATTCCGTCGCTGATCATGCTGGTATCCGGTATTTTTATGGACGCGTGGCAGATCTCGGCGGTCACCGAAGAAAAAGGTCGAGATAAATTTTACACCAAAGTGATGTCTATGTACAGCATGTTGCTGTTCCTCATGGCATCGGTCATTATTGTGTTTACCCGTGTCATTCCTCATGTGCTGTTTGATCCGAAATATTATGAAGCGTGGCGGTATATTCCGCTGTTGGTGATCGCCATGGTGTTTACCTGTATGGTGAACTTCCTCGGCAGCATATATATGGTAGAAAAGAAAAGTGTTCGCTCTTTGGTGACGGCCGCCGTCAGTGCGGTGATTAATGTTTTGCTGAATTTGTGGTGGATCCCGCTGTATGGGGTTAACGGTGCCGCCGCCGCTACGTTGGCCTGTTATCTGGTGGTGTTTGCCATCCGCCTGATTGACACGCGGCAGTATATTCGCATTCGTTGGAATTGGTTCCGGTTGGTGTGCTGTCCGGTGGTTTTGTTGATACAGACGATGTTGCTGCTGTATGAGGTTCCGTTGTGGTGGTTATGGGAACTGCTACTGTGTGGTATCGTATCGTTGCTTTGCGGAAAAGGGCTGATCGAAAGCGCAAAACGGTTATTGTACCGCAATCGCTAAAAAAATTAAAAAAACTTTCATTTTTCGAAAAAAGTCGTTGACAAACTCGAAAAGTGGTGGTATTATATGAGGGCTCTCCCCAAGAGGGGGGTGCAGAGGACCTTGAAAATTAAACAATGCAAGAGACGAGAGAAAAGAACTACCCGTTAATAAGAGATTGAAAAAATCCGGGTCGATTGAGAGATCGACAAGAAAGGACGCTAAGCGTCAAACGAGCTAAGAAAACTCTAAGAAA
>JAZNXY010000047.1:0-1655 GCA_045594105.1 Acutalibacteraceae bacterium
GCAAGCATACGCCTACCGCTATTTGTGTGGTCAATTACATTTGATTTATAAATTCAGCAATTCAATTTAGTATCAATAATACCGATGATGACGGGGTCACGTGTTACGTATTCCACCGTGGCTATAATGCCGCTAATAAAGCATAAGCACAGCACGATACAAAGGATGCGAAATAATCGCTTTTTCATAGTTTTACTCCGTTTTTTGAGAGAAGCGCCATAGAGAACCTATGGCGCCTCCATTGGGTTTTGTGCGTTATTTTGGGGTTGCGGTTAATTGCCGAGGATGTCTTTAACGGTGGCGGAAACAGTACCGATGTTAGAACTGAAATCTCCGCCGACACCGCTTACGGGGAAGGCAAGGTACAGGTTGATCACGTTCTGAATCTCATCAGCCGAGATATCCTTCTTTGCCTTCACCTTGAACACGAGAGTGTTGGTGCCGGTGCCGTTATTGACGTAGGTCGGACTCTCGAAATAAGGACTGAGCTTGCTTGACAAGGTCAAGGTCGGTGTGCCGCTGATGGAGTTAATCGGCTCGTTGTAAATGATAGAGATGTAAGCCTCATCACCCTTCTTGTATGCGGTGGTGGCCATCGGTGCGGCAGATTTTACGGTAGGCTTTGCGGTGTCAACGCGTCTGACAGTAATTTTCAAATCCTGAATCGTTGCCTTAGTATTGTCAGATATGATTCTCATACCTGTCTCGATATTGCTTGACACGATTTTTTCGTCAGAGGTAACAACACCTGCCTCTTTCACACTCTTATAGAGCTCTTTTGTATTTTCATCATAGAACGAAAGTTTTCCAATACCTATAGAGTTACAAAACACAACATTGGCAGAAAATGTATATCCATAGGTGATGTTTCCGACATTATTGCAGTAGTTATTGAACACGCTTGAAAATGCAGTTGCGAGCCTGGCTTTATTAGTTGACACAGTCTTGGAATTGTTCGTGTTAAAGGTTACGGAAGTAGAACCATCTTCAAACGTCAAATTTATAGTACTGGTGAACAAATCTTTTGACAACTGATAGCTTGTGGCAACGGGCATCGTTCTCGTAACGCTCTTTGTACCGACAGTACCCGTCAGTCCGCCTGCGGTGTTTTCGATCTTATAGATCTCAACTGTGTACTTACGTGCGGTGCCGCCGATCTGCCAGCTTGCGGGAGGATCGTTGGCAATAGAGGCATCCTTTTCGGTAACACCGAAGGTCTTGGTATCCGCATCGTTGGGGCCGAAGGAGAGAACTGCATAGCTATGGATAAAGTGGTACTTATCCTGTCCTGCGGTATCTACCGTCGTAGCGTAAGCGGTGCCGTTTTGCGTACGGACGTAGACGTTCTGGGTTGCGGCAGTTGCAACGGCACCATCGGGGATGGTACGGGTGATGGTGTAGGTGGAAACATTCGTGTTGTTACTGCTTTCCCAAGCGGTATTGGTGTAACTAATGGAGAATGTACCTGCGTGTTCCCACTTGGCATACAGCACATAGTCGGTGGTGTCGGTACAAGCAATGGTCGTTACCTTTTCTCCCGTAAATTCGGGGTTCTTATACCAACCGCCGAAGCCGAAGCCAGTCTTGGCTGTCAAATCCTCCAACACAACATCTGTGCCCAATTCTGCCGAGTATTCGGTAGGATTGTTGTGGGT
>JAZNXY010000048.1:0-17192 GCA_045594105.1 Acutalibacteraceae bacterium
CAGAACTCTGACCGAGGGTAGCACGGTTCAGGCTTTTGCCGTAACCGGTTACCATATCAAAATTCTTATTCATCCACGCAGCGATCGCTTTATCGGTCGCGGTGGTGTAACCTGTGCGATAGGTGGTAGCGTCAGCGTATACGCCGCATTCTTCCGCAATCGCTGCAAGGTCACTGAAGTCCGCTGTAAATTTTGAAGCTTCAGCGTTTTCGCCCTCTGCAGCCGCAGGTAAAACCATGCTGCCGAGGAGCAAACCGCATAGCAGCGACAAGTTGAGAACAACTGCGCCAATGCGTTTTCCGAATGAAGCTTTTTTCATGGGTCTCTCTCCTTCTGCTTTATTGTATTCCTCTCTCAAGGAAATATCTTTGCATAATAATTTTACCTTTTACAGTGGTTTTCATCAATGTGTAAACTGCTGATTTTAAGAGCTTCTTTCCGTTGATTTCCCAATGACCTCGTTGCGTTACCGTAGTGTAAAAGCACAAATAAAAACCCGCTGTGTCGAAAGACACAGCGGGTTTTATACGTTTGATATAAAATACTTATTTCACCAATTCGATGATAGCCATTTCAGCGGCGTCGCCGCGACGGGCACCCACCTTGATGATGCGGGTGTAACCGCCCTTGCGGTCTGCGTAAGCAGGCGCAATTTCGTCAAACAATTTTTTGCACACGTCCTCTTTGGTAACAAACGCATATACGAGGCGTTTGTTTGCGAGGGTGGGCTCTTTTGCGATGGTGATCATTTTTTCCGCCATGGAACGTACTTCTTTAGCACGGGTCACGGTGGTCTCGATTCTGCCGTTTTCCAGCAAGAAAGTCACCATAGCTCTGAGCATTGCCATTCGGGAAGCAGTCGGTCTGCCGAGCTTTCTGGTTCCGGGCATGTATATTCACTCCTTTTTAGTGTCACACACTCTTATTCTTCTTCTTGGCTCAAGGTAAATCCTAAGGAAGCAAGTTTATTAACCACTTCTTCAAGGGATTTACGGCCCAGGTTACGCACCTTCATCATATCCTCTTCGGTCTTGTTGATGAGGTCGCCCACCGTATTGATGCCTGCACGTTTCAGGCAGTTGAAAGAACGAACCGAAAGATCGAGCTCTTCGATGGTCATTTCCAGAAGACCGTCTTTCTGGTTGTCTTCTTTGTTCACCATAATGGGGCTGCCCGCATACATATCGCCGGAAAGATCGACGAACAGTTCGAGATGCTCCATAATAATCTTCGCCGCCAGGGAAACGGCCTCTTTAGCACTGATAGTGCCGTTGGTCCATACTTCCAGGGTCAGCTTGTTGAAGTCGGTGATCTGGCCCACACGGGTGTTTTCCACGGTGTAGTTTACCTTCTCTACAGGGGTGTAGATGGAGTCTGCCGGAATAACACTGATAACGGGAGCCATGTTCTGCTTGTTCATCTCGGCGGAGACATAACCTCTGCCTTTGTCAAGGGTAATTTCCATGTACAGCTTAGCGCCTTCGCCCAAGGTGGCGATGTGCATATCGGGATTCAGAATTTCGACTTCGCTGTCACATTTGATGGTGCCTGCGGTAACCTCGCAAGCGCCTTCCGCTTCAACGTACACGGTTTTCGGGCCTTCGCCGTTGATTTTTGCGGTCAAACCCTTAATATTCAAGATGATCTCGGTTACATCCTCTTTCACACCTTCGATGGTGGAAAATTCGTGCAGGATGCCGTCGATTTTCACCGAAGTGACGGCAACACCCGGCAGAGAGGAAAGCAACACACGACGCAAACTGTTGCCGAGCGTGGTGCCGTATCCTCTTTCTAACGGCTCAATGACAAATTTGCCATAGGTGCCGTCGGGAGCGAGATCCAATGCTTCGATTCTGGGCTTTTCAATTTCAATCATCCAAAACCCTCCTTACAGTTACATTCCGACTATAAAAGTCGTGATATGATATCTTGTTTTCCTGTGTCTTACGTTCTCTTGGTCGAAAAACTCTCCCCGCAACGCAAATTGCGGGGCAAGTAACCCTGACAAAGCAGTGATTACTTGGAGTACAATTCGACGATGAGGGTTTCTTCGATCGGCAGGTCGATATCTTCGCGGTTAGCGAGAGAAACAACCTTCGCTTCCATGTTGGCACGATCGAGATCAAGCCACTGCGGTACCGGACGAGAGCTGTTTGCTTCGATGATACCCTTGATTTTGCCCAGCTGACGGCTGCCTTCTTTGATAGCCACAACCTGACCCGGTTTTACCAGGTAGGAGGGGACATTCACTTTGCGGCCGTTAACGGTGAAGTGACCCTGGGTTACCAGCTGACGTGCTTCGGCACGGGAAGCGGCAAAGCCCAAACGATACACTACGTTGTCAAGACGGGATTCGAGCAAGCGGAGCAAATTTTCACCCGCCTGGCCTTCCATCTTAGTAGCCAGTTCGAAATAATGACGGAACTGACCTTCCAGCACGCCGTAATAACGACGGGCAAACTGCTTGGTGCGCAGCTGCTTGCCGTATTCGGAAGCTTTCTTGTTACGCGCCTGGCCGTGCTGGCCGGGAGCATAGGCACGACGCTCGATAGCGCACTTGCCGGTATAGCATCTTTCACCCTTCAAAAAGAGTTTCTGTCCTTCGCGGCGGCAAAGTCTGCACACCGCACCGGTATATCTTGCCATATTGGTTGCACCTCCTGATAATTGTTATACGCGTCTTCTCTTGGGAGGACGGCATCCGTTGTGCGGAATGGGGGTTACGTCTTTGATCATGGTAACCTCCAGACCTGCAGCCTGCAGAGCACGGATGGCGGCTTCACGGCCGGCACCGGGGCCCTTTACATATACTTCCACAGTTTTCAGACCGTGTTCCATAGCCGCTTTGGCAGCGGTTTCAGCAGCACTCTGAGCGGCAAAGGGAGTGGACTTGCGGGAACCGCGGAAGCCCAATTCACCTGCGCTGGCCCAAGAAAGAGCGTTGCCCTGGGTATCGGTGATGGTAACAATGGTATTGTTGAACGTGGACTGGATATGTGCGGCGCCACGCTCAATGTTTTTGCGTTCTTTGCGACGACGGGTGGTAGCACCCTTGCGTGCAGTAGTCTTAGCAGCCATTTACTATCCCTCCTGCTTACTTCTTCTTGTTGGCAATGGTCTTCTTCGGGCCCTTACGGGTACGCGCGTTGGTCTTGGAGCGCTGACCGCGAACCGGCAGACCTTTGCGGTGACGGAGGCCGCGATAGCAGCCGATTTCGATAAGGGTTTTGATATCCATTGCAACTTCACGGCGGAGGTCACCCTCTACCTTATAGTTGTCGTCAATGTGCTCACGGAGCTTGGAAACGTCGTCCTCGCTCAGGTCACGCACGCGGGTATCCGGGTTAACACCGGTTGCGGCGAGAATATCGCAAGCAGATTTACGGCCGATGCCGTAGATGTAGGTCAGGCCGATTTCGACACGTTTGTCTCTGGGTAAATCAACACCAGCAATACGAGCCATAGTTACATTCCTTCCTTTCGCTTCGATACAAACAAGGGATTAACCCTGACGCTGTTTGTGCTTCGGATTTTCGCAAATCACCATCACGCGACCTTTGCGCTTGATGATTTTGCATTTTTCGCAAATTTTCTTAACAGAAGGTCTGACTTTCATTAAGAATACCTCCTTTGCACGTGTGTGCAATTGTTATCCGGATATATTTTTGCCGCCATGTCACTCCGGTGTAACACCGCGGTGGGTCTTGCCTGTCGTCTTATTTCGTACGCCAGGTGATCCGCCCTTTTGTCAGATCATAAGGGGACATTTCTACTGTCACCTTATCGCCCGGCAGGATGCGGATATAGTTCATACGCAACTTACCGGAAATGTGGGCCAAAATTTTATGGCCATTTGCCAGCTCTACCTGGAACGTCGCGTTAGGCAACGCTTCGATAACGGTACCTTCCAGTTCGATGACATCCGATTTGGACATGAGAGTTACCTCCTATTTCAAGGTCTGGTCAAAATAACCGGACCGTCGGGCGTTATCGCCACTGTGTGCTCAAAATGTGCGGACAGCTTGCCGTCTTTGGTGACCGTGGTCCAGCCGTCACCGAGGATTTTGACCTCGTGAGTGCCGACGTTGATCATCGGTTCGATGGCAAGGGTCATACCGGGTGTAAGGCGTGTGCCTCGCCCGGGTGTACCGAAATTGGGTACGCTGGGGTCTTCGTGTAGGTCCGTGCCTACTCCGTGGCCGACGAACTGCCGTACCACCGAGTAACCACGCTCCTCGACATACCTCTGAACAGCCGCACCGATGTCCCCAATGCGATTGCCGGGGGCAGCGGCACGAATGCCTTCGTAAAGACTTGCTTCGGTGGCTTCCATTAACGCTTTGGCTTCCTTGGAAACATCGCCCGCAGCAAATGTTGCGGCGTTGTCACCGTGAAATCCGTTAAAATAAGCACCGACATCAATGCTGACGATATCGCCGGCTTTGATCACCTGTTTACCGGGTATGCCGTGGATAACCGTGTCATTTACGGAAATACAGGCACCGGCAGGGAATCCGCCGTATCCCAAAAACGAGGGTGTTGCACCCGTGCTTTCGATATACTTGCGAATGATACGATCAATCTCCGCGGTGGTCACACCGGGTTCGACCGCCTTGCCGCCCTCCTGCAGTGCTCGCGCCGAGATAACACATGCTTCCCGCATGAGCTTCAAATCCCGACTGCTCTTAACAGTAATCATTCTTAGCCCTCAATCGCTGCAAGGGTCAATCTGGTGGTGTCAGCCAGTTCTTCCTGGCCTTCCACGATAACCAGCTTGCCGCACGCCTCATAGTAACCTTTGAGGGGTTCGGTCTGTTCGTGATACTCTAAAAGACGAGCCGCTACCGTATCCGGATGGTCATCCTTGCGTTGTACGAGGGTGCTGCCGCAATGGTCGCAAACGCCTTCTACCTTGGACTTTTTATAGTCGATGTGGTAGGTGGCACCGCAATCCAAGCATACACGGCGGCCCGATACACGGCGGGCAATCTTCTCGTCGGCAACCTCAATGTCGATTACCTTGTCGATAATGATACCCATCCGGTCAAGCGCCTCGGCCTGCGGAATGGTACGGGGGAAACCGTCCAAAATGAAACCGTTTTTGCAATCGTCCTCGGCCAAGCGGTCCTTGATAATACCAATAACCACTTCGTCGGGAACGAGTTTACCGGCTTCGATGTACGCTTTCGCCGCACGACCCATCTCAGAGCCGCTCTTCAACGCTGCACGGATAATGTTACCCGTGGAGATGGTGGGGATGCCCAGCTTTTCGCTGATAATCTCCGCTTGTGTTCCTTTACCGGCACCGGGGGCGCCAAGCAGAATCAACTTCATAATAGTTACTTCCTTTCGCGTCACGCTCACACCGCCTTCGGTGCCACACGGCACCGAAGCGGCGTGACTGTTTATGTCGGATAAAGGTTTATTCGAGGAAGCCCTTGTGATGACGCATCATCATCTGGCTCTCGATCTGCTGAGTGGTTTCCAGAGCAACACCAACAACGATCATGATGGAGGTGCCGCCGAGGGTCAACCCGTAGATGCCGCTGAACTTACCGAACAAGCTCGGGAACAGCGCAATAACACCTAAGAACAAAGCACCGATGAAAGTGACCTTGTTGATAACCTTCTTCATATACTCCACAGTCGGTTCGCCCGGACGGTAGCCCGGAATCGCACCCGAGTTTTTGCGGAGATTGTTTGCCATTTCAGTAGGATCGTACTGAATGGTCACATAGAAGTAGGCGAAGCCGATAATCATCAGGAAATACGCAATAATGTAGAACCAGCTGTCCTGTCTGAACGCGTTGAAGAACCAATTGTTGGTCTTTTCGGCGTTGTTGATGAAGGACGCGATGATGGACGGCAAAGAAATGATCGAAGACGCCAAAATGATCGGCATAACACCGGACATATTGACCTTGATCGGAATAAAGGTGTTCTGACCGCCGTACATTTTGCGACCGACAACCTTTTTCGCATACTGAATCGGGATGCGGCGTTCTGCATCGTTCATAAACACGATAAACGCAATAATTGCGAGGAACAGAATCAGTACCACAGGCACCAAAACAATATACTTAACAGCGGCGCTGCCTGCAGATTCCAACTGCTGAATACCGCCTTCCCAGAAGTACGCCCACAAGGTAGACGCAGCAACAGGGATGCGGGACAGGATACCGGCGAACAGCAAAATGGAAATGCCGTTGCCGATGCCGCGGTCATTGATTTGTTCACCCAGCCACATAACCAGCGTAGAGCCGGCAGTGAAGCACAGGATGATAACCACTGCAGAGAAAATCGTAGCAAATACACTGCTGTTAGCAGCTTTTACGATAGCGCCGTCATACTGTGCGCTTCTCAGCAGGAAGTAGTAAGCCGTACCGAGCATCAAACCGAGCACAACCGTGAACACACGGGTGACTTTGTTGAGCTTTTTGCGGCCTTCCATACCCTCTTTTGCCCAACGTTCGAGAACGGGGATTGCCACCGTCAGCAGCTGAATAATAATGCTACTGTTGATGTAGGGGGTGATGGACAGTGCAAATAAGCTGGCGTTGGAAAAACCGCCGCCGGATACCATCGTAACGATACCCATAAAGTCGCTGCTGTTTCTGCTGGCTTCTGCCACTACCGAAGCGTCCACAAACGGGACGGTAATCACGGAACCGATCCGGAAGATAAGCACGATTAAGAGCGTAAACAAAATCTTCTTGCGAAGGTCTACGATCTTCCATGCATTTCTCAGGGTCTGGAACATGTTAGATCACCTCGGCCTTTCCGCCCGCCGCCTCGATTTTCTCTTTGGCAGACTCGGAGAAAGCGGAAACCTTCACCGTCAGTTTCTTGTCAACTTTGCCGTTGCCCAGGATCTTGACGCCGTTTTCAATGTTCTTAACAATACCTTTCGCTTTCAATGCAGCAGCATCCACTACCGCACCGTCTTCAAAAGCGTTAAGAGCACTTAAGTTAATCGCAACACATTTGGTTGCAAAGATGTTGTTGAAACCTCTTTTGGGAACACGGCGCTGAAGCGGCATCTGACCGCCTTCAAAGCCGGGACGCATGCTGCTACCCGAGCGAGCGTGCTGACCTTTGTGTCCCTTGCCTGCGGTTTTGCCCCAACCGGAACCATGACCGCGGCCGATTCTTTTGGCACCCTTCACAGAGCCGGGTGCCGGAGAAAGCTCATTCAGCTTCATAATTTGTCGCACCTCCTTGCTGGTTTTAAGCGTTGGTTACCTCGACGAGGTGGATGATTTTCGCTACTTTGCCTTTGGTGGCATCGTTATCGGGCTGGGTGGTAACATCACCGATTTTGTTCAGACCGAGCGCTTTTGCGGTAGCGATCTGTTCTTTTTTAGCACCGATAAGACTGCGGGTCAATTTAACCTGCAGGGTAGTAACTTTCTTCTTTGCCATTTTCCGTTCCTCCCATTAACCTAAAATTTCCTGGGCGGTCTTGCCACGGAGCGCAGCCGCTTCTTCAGCGGTGCGGAGAGAGGCGAGACCTGCCATAGTGGCGCTCACCACGTTGCAGGGGTTGTTGGAACGGAGTGCCTTGCCGCGGATGTCTTTGATGCCGGCAGCTTCCACTACCGCACGAACAGCACCGCCGGCAATAACGCCGGTACCGGGGGCGGCGGGTTTTAACAACACTTCGCCGGCGCCGAACTTACCGATCACCTCGTGGGGAATGGTGGTACCCTTGAGGGACACTTTGATCATATGCTTTTTCGCGTCCTCGATGCCCTTGCGGATAGCATCCGGAACTTCGTTGGATTTACCCATGCCGAAACCCACGCTGCCTTTACCGTCGCCTACAACGATCAGAGCGGAGAACTTCATAATACGACCGCCTTTTACGGTCTTGCTGACACGGTTGATAGCTACGACGTTCTCAATGAACTCGTTCTCCTGTGCCTGCTTTTTGTCTTGAAATCTGGCCAAAGTACTTCCTCCTTTTCCTTAGAACTTGAGGCCGCCCTCACGGGCGCCTTCGGCCAGCTCTTGCACACGGCCGTGGTATACGTAGCCGCCGCGGTCGAAAACTACTTCCGTAATTCCCTTTTCCACAGCACGCTTTGCGATCAGTTCGCCAACCTTACGGGCGGCTTCCTTGTTGCCACCGTTCATGCCGAAATCCTTTTCGACAGAAGAAGCGGAAACGAGGGTTACACCATTTACGTCATCGATCAACTGGGCATAGATGTTACTCAGGGAGCGAAACACGTTCAGGCGGGGGCACTCGGGAGTGCCGCTGATTTTGCCGCGCACGCGAGCGTGGCGGTGCAGACGGGCTTTGTTGCTGTCTTTTTTACTCACCATGACTACTCACTCCTCCTTTATTTCTTGCCTTTACCGCCGGTCTTGCCTTCCTTACGGCGGATGACTTCGTCGGCGTACTTGATACCCTTGCCCTTATAAGGTTCGGGCATACGTTTTTCACGTACTTCAGCTGCAAATTGACCGACCAGCTGTTTATCGGCGCCGGAAATCACAATATGGTTGGGATCCGGCACATCGATGGTGATGCCATCGATTTCTTCCATAATGACCTGATGGCTGTAGCCAAGGTTCATTACGAGCTGTTTGCCCTGCTTCTGCACACGGTAGCCAACACCGTTAACTTCCAGTTCCTTTTTGAAACCTTCGGTTACGCCAACAACCATGTTGTTGATGAGGGTACGGGTAAGACCGTGCAGAGAGCGGTTTTCTTTTTCGTCATTCGGGCGGGTTACGCGAATCATATTGTCCGCTACTTCCACCGTCATAGCGGTGCTGACTTTCTGGGTCAAAGTGCCTTTGGGGCCTTTAACGGTCACAAGACCGGCTTCAACCTTTACTTCAACACCTGCGGGGATAACGATTTCTTTACGTCCAATTCTCGACATTTTTCTTTACCCCCTTACCACACAAACGCCAGGACTTCGCCGCCAACATTCGCTTTGCGGGCTGCCTTGTCGGTCATAACGCCCTTAGAAGTGGAGACGATTGCGGTGCCGATGCCTTTCATGACCTTCGGCATGTCCTCGCTGCTGGAATAGATGCGCAGACCGGGTTTGGATACACGGCGAACACCTTTGAGTACCTGGGTGCGGGAAGCACCTTCGTATTTAAGGGTCACACGAATTACGCCCTGTTTGCCATCTTCAATAATCTGAAAACCTTTTACGTATCCTTCGTCCACCAGAATCTGGGCAATAGCCTTCTTCATGTTGGAAGCGGGGATATCCACCGTATCATGCTTTGCTGCATTCGCATTGCGAATACGGGTAAGCATATCGGCGATAGTATCACTGATTTGCATTCCGTTACCTCCTTTAGCTATTACCAGCTGGCTTTCTTAACGCCGGGGATTTCACCTTTGTAGGCAAGCTCTCTGAAGCAAATACGGCAGATACCGTAGCGACGCAGATATGCGTGCGGACGGCCGCAGATTTTGCAACGATTGTATGCCCGGGTGGAGTATTTCGGCGTACGCTGCTGTTTGATTTTCATGGATGTTTTCGCCATTTTCTACTCCTCCTTACTTCGCAAAGGGAGCGCCCATCAGGGTGAGCAGCTCACGTGCTTCTTCGTCGTTCTGTGCGGTGGTTACGAAGCAGATGTCCATACCACGCACCTTGTCGATCTTGTCATACTCAATTTCAGGGAAAATGAGCTGTTCCTTCAGACCCATGTTGTAGTTACCGCGACCGTCGAACGCATTCGGGTTGATACCACGGAAGTCACGTACACGGGGCAGAGCCACGTTGAACAAACGGTCCAGGAACTCATACATTCTTTCACCACGAAGGGTAACCTTCGCACCGATGCTCATACCTTCACGCAGTTTAAAGTTCGCAACAGACTTGCGTGCTTTACATACGATCGGTTTCTGACCGGTGATGGTGCCAAGATCCGCAATGATAGCGTCGATTACCTTCGCATTGTCACGGGCTTCGCCGCAGCTTACGTTGATAACGATTTTATCCAGCTTCGGGATCTGCATTACGCTCTTATAGCCGAACTTTTTCATCAAGGAAGGAGCAACTTCTTTGACGTAGTATTCTTTTAATCTAGCCATTTTCGTTCTCCTCCTTACAGTTCTTCGCCGCAACGAGCGCAAACACGGGTTTTGCTGCCGTCTTTAGCAATATTGTGCTTTACACGGGTCGCTTTTTTGCAAGCAGGGCACACAACCTGTGCTTTGCAAGCATACATAGCGCCTTCGGCTTCAACGATGCCGCCCGCTTCGCCCATTCTACGGGGTTTCACGTGCTTTTTCACCATGTTGATGCCTTCCACGATGATTTTACCCTCTTTGGGGCTGACTTCCAGGACTTTGCCCTGTTTGCCTTTGTCATCGCCGGAAATGATACGGACGGTATCGTCCTTTTTCACATGCAGTTTGTTACTCAATTCCGACACCTCCTTACAGTACTTCGGGAGCAAGACTCAGGATGCGGAGATAATCTTTCTCTCTGAGTTCTCTTGCCACAGGCCCAAAGATACGGGTACCTCTGGGGCTCTTGTCGTCACGGATGATAACCGCAGCATTTTCATCAAAGCTGATGTAGCTGCCGTCTTCACGACGGGTTTCTTTTACAGTACGGACGATAACGGCTTTCACCACGTCGCCCTTTTTCACAACGCCGCCGGGTGCCGCTTTCTTAACAGAAGCAACCACAACGTCGCCGATATTCGCATACCTCCGGCCGGAACCACCGAGAACGCGGATGCACATAAGCTCTTTCGCGCCGGTGTTGTCGGCTACTTTGAGGTGGGTTTGCTGTTGAATCACAGTATTTCCTCCTTCCGGGAATTAACTCCCTTTGTATCCCCGCCCTTGTCCCTGCCTTTAACAGGGGAACGGGATACACCGACATTATTTTGCCTTTTCAATGATGCGGGTCAGTCTCCAACGCTTGTCTTTGGACAGCGGGCGGGTCTCCATAACCTCAACCACGTCGCCCTTACGGCATTCGTTCGCCTCGTCGTGGGCTTTCAGTCTGACGGTACGCTTCACAATTTTTTTGTACAACGGATGACGGACATTGTCCTCAATAGCAACAACGATGGTTTTGTCCATTTTGTCGCTGACAACCGTACCGGTACGGGTTTTTCTAAGATTCCGTTCGCTCACAGTTTACTCCTCCTTCCGTTACGCCTGTGCCTTGAGTTCGTTCTCACGCATGATGGTCTTTACGAGAGCGATCTCTTTTTTCACGGCTTTAAGACGCATCGGATTGTCGAGCTGATTAACAGCATGCTGGAATCGCAGATTGAATAATTCTTTCTTGAGTTCGTCCAGCTTCTTGACCAACTCTGCGTCGCTCAGTTCGCGGATCTTTGCAATTTCAGCTTTTTTCATTACTGCTCACCCTCCGCTTCCTTGGTCACAAATTTACATTTGATGGGCAGCTTGTTAGCAGCAAGACGCATAGCTTCCTGTGCTACTTCCTCGCTCACGCCGGCGATTTCGAACATCACACGGCCGGGCTTTACAACCGCAACCCAGTATTCCGGAGAACCTTTACCGGAACCCATGCGGGTTTCAGCGGGTTTTTCGGTAATGGGCTTGTCGGGGAAGATTTTGATCCATACCTGACCGCCACGTTTGATGTAACGGGTCATGGCGATACGGGCTGCCTCGATCTGACGGGAGGTGATCCAAGCGGGCTCTAATGCCTGCAGACCAAACTCGCCGTAGGTGATTTCATTGCCGCGGTAGGCCTTACCGGTAAGGCGGCCTCTGTGAACGCGGCGATATTTAACTCTCTTAGGTAACAGCATTACTTACGGCCTCCTTCACGACGGGGCTTCGCAGCACCGGCAAGAACTTCACCGCGGTAAATCCAGACTTTCACGCCGATTTTACCGTAGGTGGTGTCTGCCTCAGCGAAACCGTAATCAATATCCGCACGCAGAGTCTGCAGCGGAATGGTGCCTTCATGGTACTGCTCGGTACGTGCGATTTCCGCACCGCCGAGACGACCGGCACACTGGGTTTTGATACCCTTTGCGCCCAGCTTCATCGCACGGCCGATCGCCTGCTTCATAGCGCGGCGGAAGGCGATACGTTTTTCGAGCTGCTGTGCAATGTTTTCGGCAACGAGCTGTGCGTCAACGTCGGGGTTTTTCACCTCAACGATGTTGAGCACGGTCGCTTTGCCGAGCTTCTGTTCGCAGGTCAAACGGAGTTTCTCAATTTCGGTGCCGCCCTTACCGATTACCAGACCGGGCTTCGCACAGAAAATGTTTACACGCACACGAGCTGCGTCACGTTCGATCTCTACTTTGGAGACGCCTGCTGCATACAGGGTCTTTTTCAGATATTTGCGCAGGTTGTAGTCAGATACCAGCGTATCGCCGAAATCTTTATCAGCTACGAACCAGCGGGAATCCCAATTCTTAATAATACCGACTCTAAGGCCGTGGGGATTAACTTTCTGTCCCATAATGTACCTCCTCCTTCGCTTATTCTTTTTCCTTAAGCACTAAGGTGATGTGTGAAGTTCTCTTTTCGATGCGATAAGCACGACCCTGTGCACGCGGACGGATTCTCTTGAGAATCGGGCCGGGGCATACGAAACATTCGGAAACATACAGATCCTCTTTGTTGAGGTTCAGGTTGTTTTCTGCGTTCGCAGTCGCGGATTTGAGCAACTTTGCGATCGGCTCGCAAGCTGCTTTGGGGGTGAATTTTACGATCGCCATCGCCTCGTCTACCGGCTTATTGCGGATGAGGTCGAGAACGATTTTCACTTTGCGAGGGGAAATACGGACATACGTTGCTTGTGCCCTTGCTTCCATGGTGTTTCTCTCCTTTCCGTGGATTAGCCGCTAGTTTTGGAACCCACATGACCTTTGAAGGTACGGGTGGGAGCAAACTCGCCGAGTTTATGTCCGACCATGTCTTCAGTGACATATACCGGAACGTGTTTACGACCGTCATGTACGGCAATGGTGTGGCCAACGAAATCCGGGAAGATAGTGGAGGAACGACTCCAGGTCTTCAGGATGCGTTTTTCGCCGGCGGCATTCATTTCTTTGATCCTTTTCAGCAGCACGGGCTGGACGAAAGGACCCTTCTTTACGCTTCTGCTCATAAATCTTGATCTCCTTTCGCTTATTTGCTGCGACGTTTCACGATAAACTTATCGGAACGGTTTTTGGTCTTACGGGTTTTGTGGCCCAGAGCGGGTTTGCCCCACGGGGTCACGGGGCCGGGACGGCCGATGGGGGATTTACCCTCACCACCACCGTGCGGATGGTCACAGGGGTTCATAACGGAACCGCGAACCTGCGGTCTCCAACCCATGTGGCGTTTACGGCCGGCTTTACCGATTTTCTGGTTAGCGTGGTCCGCATTGCCTACCTGGCCGATAGTAGCCATGCAGTTCATCGGAACGTAACGCATTTCACCGGAAGGCAGACGCACCATAGCGAGTGCGCCTTCTTTACCCATGAGCTGTGCCATAGCACCGGCTGCACGGGCAAGCTGAGCACCCTTGCCGGGATACAGCTCAACGTTGTGGATGAAGGTACCGGTCGGGATAGCGGAAAGCGGCAGAGCGTTGCCCGGCTTGATGTCCGCATCAGCACCGGCGGAAACCTTATCGCCAACCTTGAGGCCGGCAGGAGCGATGATATAACGTTTTTCGCCGTCTTCGTACTGTACCAGTGCGATGTTGGCGGTGCGGTTCGGGTCATATTCGAGGGTCATTACGGTACCCACAACACCCGCGTTACCACGTTTGAAGTCGATAATTCTGTACTTCTTACGGTTGCCGCCGCCACGATGACGAACGGTGATGCGACCGTAGCTGTTACGGCCGGCTTTTTTGTTTTTGGGAGCCAGCAAGCTCTTCTCCGGTGCTACCTTAGACAGTTCGCTGTAATCGATAACAGACATACCGCGGCGACCGGGAGTTGTCGGCTTATACACTTTAATAGCCATTCAATTTCTCTCCTTTTCTTGGCTTTGCGAGACTTTACGGATGATCTGTTCCATCCATCTATGTCCCATACGTTGCCTTAGCGGCAGTTCTTAGAACATACCGTCGAAGAACTCAATGGTCTTGGAGTCTTCGGTCAGCGTAACGATCGCTTTTTTCCAATCAGAGGTGTAACCCTCGTGACGGCCCATACGGCGCAGGCGACCTTTCATGCTGATGGTGTTGACCTTCGCGACTTTCACGCCGAAGATCTCTTCCACGGCCTGAGCGATAGCGATTTTGTTCGCATCCTTCTTTACACGGAAGGTGTATTTTTTCTCAGGCAGAACGGAGACGGCTTTCTCGGTAATTACCGGAGCCAGGATGATATCACGTGCAGTGCTCATCTGTATACCTCCTCAATCTTTGCAACGGCATCTTTCACAACGATAACAGTATCGGCGTTCAGGATGTCATAGGTGTTAAGCGTATTGACCAGAGCGGTCTTGGCGCCTTCGATATTGCGAGTGGATTTGACAGCCACATCGTTTTTCTCGGGCAGAACCAGAAGCACTTTTTTGCCGGCGTTCAACGCAGCAAACATAGCAGCAACGGTTTTGGTTTTGATCTCTTCGAGGGTGAGCTCGTCGAGCACCAACAGGGTGCCGTCCGCCACTTTAGAGGACAGCGCAGATTTCAGAGCGAGTCTGCGAACCTTCTTGGGCAGAACGTAGTTGTAGGAACGGGGCTTCGGGCCGAGAGCCACACCACCGTGTACCCACTGGGGAGCACGGGTAGAACCCTGACGGGCATGACCGGTTCCCTTCTGTCTCCAGGGCTTTTTGCCGCCGCCGGAAACTTCGGTACGGGTTTTGGTGGACTGGGTGCCCTGACGCTGGTTAGCGAGGAAGTTTACTACAGCGCTGTGCATTACAACAGCGTTGGGCTCGATGCCGAATACTTCAGCAGCCAACTCTAAAGTGCCGGTTTCTTTACCGAGCATATCATACGTTTTTACGGTAGCCATTATTTGTCCTCCTCCCTTCAGCCTTTCACAGTGTCAGAGAGAACCACGATGCCGTTCTTCGGGCCGGGGATGGCGCCTTTCACAGCGATAAGATTGTTCTCTACGTCAACTTTGACAACTTCCAGATTCTGTACGGTTACACGCTCTGCACCGAGGTGACCTGCACTCTTCATGCCCTTGAACACGCGAGCCGGGTCGATAACACCCTGAGAACCGGCATGACGAGCATTCGGACCGGTACCATGGGATTCCTTCAGGCGGGAGTGGTTCCAACGTTTTACAACGCCGGCGTAACCTTTACCTTTGCTGGTGCCAACCACGTCAACGTGATCGCCTGCAGCAAAAACGTCCGCTTTGATTACGTCGCCAACGTTAGCGGCGTCCGCATTTTCAAGACGGAACTCGCGAAGCACTCTTTTGGGAGCAACTTCTGCTTTGTCGAAATGACCTTGCATGGGTTTGGTTACGTGTTTGGTGGTTACGTCACCGAAACCATACTGTACGGCTGCATAGCCGTCGTTTTCCACGGTCTTTTTCTGCACTACTACGCAGGGGCCCGCCTCAATGACGGTGACCGGTACTACATTGCCCTTTTCATCGAAGATCTGGGTCATGCCCATCTTCTTGCCGATGATAGCTTTTTGCATCTTTCTATACCTCCTTGGTTATTGGTTGGCTTCTTTTATATACCTTATATATACCGTATCACGGCTTTCCTTGCGGAGTTCCTGATGGCGGCGAAGGTTTTTATGAAACCAACATGACCTCGCTTTCGAGAAACCTTACAAACCGTAGGCTGGCGAGAGTCGAACCCCTTTGCGGTTTCGCTCGCCGCCTTTCCCGTGCGGGTTTGCGCTCATTTTTGCAAGGCGCCAGCCTTGCGGCAAATTCGCACTTTCCCGCACATAAAATCCGGCGGCAGAAACTCTCTGACCTGCAAAATGTAAAATTTTTGTGTGAGAGGAAGCCGACAAAACGCAGGAATACTCCCGTATTTCAAGTTTTGAGGCAAACTATCACCGAAAATTTTCTTTTGCAGGCGTAAAGAGTTCGACTCCCGCCAGCCTAACTTACAGTTTGATTTCGATTTCTACACCGGCGGGGAGCTCAAGGCCCGTCAAGGCCTCAACGGTTTTGTTGGACGGTCTGAGAATGTCAATCAGACGCTTGTGGGTGCGGGTCTCAAACTGCTCACGAGAGTCTTTATACTTGTGAACAGCACGAAGGATAGTCACAACTTCCTTCTCGGTGGGCAGCGGCACGGGACCGGAAACACGAGCGCCGGTGCGGCGAGCGGTCTCTACAATCTTTTCTGCTGCCTGATCAACCAACTGATGATCATAACCCTTGATGCGAATGCGAATTTTTTCTTTGACTGCCACTTGAAAACGCCTCCTTATTATTTTTAGTTGGCGGGCGACGCTAAAACCGTACACTTTGCCGGGTGTTTCTTTTTCGGCCGTGAAAAAACCGAACACACTGTGTCCGGATTCGGTAAGAGCGTCCTGTTTTTGGCCGCAAGCCATCGCAAGTACGGGTAGACGCACCGTTGGGGAGTGCGTTCCCTGCCTGTGGTTAAAACAGATATTCTTGTCGCCCGGTTTGAAATCGGACATACTCCGCGGAAAAACCGACCCTATTGGCCGCAACCTCCCGCATCATCGCATATCGTGCAGTCTGCGCTACGAAAAACGGGCAGAATAACCCCTTTTTTCGCGCATGCCCAATTATATTACAATAAAACGTGAAAAAAATCAAGTGTTTTTGCGTATTTTTTTCAATTTTTTTTAATTTTTTCTTGCTCCACAATATGTAGTGTTTTTGCTCGATTGACTCCCCTTCATCTGTATATTCTCGTATGAAAAAGTTTTTTACAAAAAACAGCCGCAGCAAAAATGCTGCGGCTGTTGTGTTTTACTTATCCGATGGTAACGTTTGTGTATTTGCCGGCTGCACGATGAACGGTTACCGTATCACCGACTTTTAAGAACGGTAATTGGTCAGAGAGAGAGGCAGGCAGCACCACAATGCCGTCCACGCCGTCCATTTTCACATAATACTGCGTGTTGCCGTCTACCACCGCACTTGCCAGGGCGGTGACGATGCCTTTGAGCTCGACAAAGCTCTCTTGATTGCTCTCAGTCTCAATCTTCTCGTCTGCAAGAGCCCCGATATACGCTTCTCTTGCTTTATCCACCGTCGTACCCGTGCCCACTATCTGATACTGCTCCATATCTACGAAG
>JAZNXY010000049.1:0-8382 GCA_045594105.1 Acutalibacteraceae bacterium
TCAAAGATGTCTTTGCCTGTCTCGGTTTTGAGATCGTGAAAAGCAGGCAGGCAATGCATAAAGCGACATTGCTCTCCTGCAATATCCATCAGCTTCATGGTAATGCGGTAGGGTGTCAGCTCACGAATACGCTCCTCCCAGACCTCTGCGGGCTCGCCCATAGATACCCACACATCCGTATACAACACATCGGCATTGACAACCGCTTTTTCCGGATCGGTTTCAAATTCCAGTACAGCACCCGTCTCTGCCGCCACCTTCTGACAAGCTTGGATAAGTGCTTTATCGGGGAAATACTTTTCAGGTGCCGCTGCCACAAAATGCATACCCATTTTTGCACAGCCCACCATCAGCGAATTACCCATATTGTACCGTGCATCACCAAGGTATACCAGTTTTTTACCCTTCAGCGAACCGAAGTGCTCACGAATGGTCAAAAAATCCGCTAAAATCTGTGTCGGGTGATATTCGTTGGTAAGACCGTTCCACACGGGTACACCTGCGTAGGCAGCCAGCTCTTCTACAATTTCCTGCCCGAAACCACGATATTCAATGCCGTCAAACATTCTGCCAAGCACACGTGCGGTATCCGCAATGCTTTCCTTCTTCCCCATTTGCGAGCTCTTAGGGTCAAGGTACACGGGATGCATACCCAGATCCGCCGCCGCAACTTCAAAGCTGCAGCGGGTGCGGGTGCTGGTCTTTTCAAACACCAGTGCGATGTTTTTGCCTTCGCACAAACGATGCGGTATGCCCGCTTTCTTTTTCGCTTTTAGGTCTGCTGCAAAATTGATAAGCCCTTCAATTTCCGCAGGGGTGAAATCCAATAATTTGAGAAAACTTTTGCCCTTGAGATTCATAACCTTTTCTCCTTATTTTGCGGCTTTTTTAATAACCTCTACCGCTTTTTTTAGTGTTTCCATAGGTATATTCAATGCCGGCAACAAACGCACCTTATGCTTGGCGGTGAGACACAGCACACCGTTTTCCATACACGCTGCCACCACGTCTTTGGCAGGCCGCACCGTTTCAATACCAATCATCAGACCTTTACCGCTGACCGAAACAATACCGTCAGCACCGTCAAGCTCTTCGAAGATATAACGGCTCTTTGCCTGTACTTCTTCCAAAAATTCGGAGGTAAGACGTTCCAAAACACTGCATGCTCCTGCACAGCACACCGGATTGCCGCCAAAGGTAGAACCGTGGTCGCCTGCACCGAGTACATTCTGCACCTTTTCACTAAGCAGTGCCGCACCGATCGGCAAACCGCCGCCAAGCCCTTTTGCAGTGGTGACCACATCGGGTGTAATACCGTACTGCATATACGCATACAGCGTACCTGTACGACCGTTACCCGTCTGCACTTCATCAATCATCAGCAAAATATCTTCTTGCTGTGCAAATGCCGCCACATCTTTTACAAAGCTCTCATCAAGGGCATTCACACCGCCTTCACCCTGCACACATTCCAGCAGAATACCGGCAACTTTATGCTGTTTTGCAAGTGCAATCAATGCTGCGGTATCGTTGGCAGGTGTATGTACAAAACCGGGTGTCAGCGGCTGAAACAGACCGTGAAAATGGTCCTGCCCCGTTGCCGCCAAGGTAGTCAATGTTCTGCCGTGAAAGCTGTTTTCCAACGTAATAATCGTGGAATGCTCTGCATCCTTCTTCTCTGCCGCATATTTACGGGCAACCTTAATCGCACACTCATTTGCTTCCGCACCCGAGTTACCGAAAAACACCTTTTTCATACCGGTGCGCTCACACAGCAGCTGCGCCAATCTTGCGCAAGGGTCGGTGTAATACAGATTGGACATATGCTGGACCTTACCAAGTTGTGCGGTTACCGCCGCCATCCAGCTGTCATCTGCAATACCAAAAGTATTGACCGCAATGCCCGAACCCATATCAATATATTCCTTGCCGTTCTCATCGTAAACATAAGAACCTTTGCCGTTTACGATATGAACGGGAAAACGGGCATACGTGCCCGCCACATATGCCTTATCCAGTTCGATAATGCTCATTACTTGTCCCCCGTTACCATGGTGCCGGCACCTTCATCGGTCAGCATTTCCATCAAAATAGAATGCGGTACACGGCCATCCATAATGATAACACTTTTTACGCCTTCTTCAATGGCTTCAATGCAACAATCCACTTTAGGAATCATCCCGCCCGAAATGACGCCCTCTTTATAAAGCTGTTTGGCTTCGGATACGGTCAATTCGGGAATCAGGGTGGTCGGGTCGTCTTTATCACGTAAAATGCCGTCAATATCGGTCATCATAAACAGACGTTCCGCACCCAAGGCACCTGCAATATATGCCGCTGCGGTATCACCGTTAATGTTATACACATTGCCCTCACGGTCACTTGCCACAGTAGAAACAACCGGAATATAGTTTTTCTCTAGAAGATCGGTAATCGGCTGGGTGCGAATCTTAGTGATTTCGCCCACAAAACCAAGACGCTCGTCCTTGACCTTCGCTTCAATGATACCACCGTCAATGCCCGAGACACCAACAGCATGACCGCCCTTCATCTGCACAAGATTGACAAGTGTTTTATTCACTTTACCTGCCAAAACCATTTGTACAATATCAACGGTTTCTTTATCGGTAACACGCAAGCCATCCAAAAACACCGCTTCTTTACCGAGTTTTTTCATGGTTTCACTGATTTCCGGACCACCGCCATGGATCAACACGACCTTCACACCGATAAGCCAAAGCAGTGCAATGTCTTCCATTACCTGCTGCTTTAACTGTTCGTTAACCATGGCGTTGCCGCCATATTTAATCACCACAATTTTGCCGGTATACCGCTTGATATACGGCAGTGCCTGCGTTAATACTTCTGCACGCTGTGCATTGGAAAATTCCCATTCCATTTCATTCACCTCAGGTACGGTAGTCACCGTTAATCTTTACATAATCGTACGTAAGGTCGCAACCCCAGGCGGTCGCTGTAAAAGCACCGTCACCGACACTTACAACAATCTCAATCTCGTTTTGGAGCAAGATTTCTTTGGCTTTTTCTTCCGAGAACGGTACGCCTGCACCGTTTTCACACACTAAAATCTCACCTTTTGCCGAGCGGAAGGAAACGGCAACCTTGGATACGTCCACCGCAGCACCGCTATAACCGATGGCACACAGCACACGACCCCAGTTGGCGTCCGCACCGAACATAGCCGCCTTCAGCAGAGAAGAACATACCACACTCTTTGCAACCGTCTTTGCGGTGGCGAGATCACAAGCTCCGCTCACCTGACATTCCAGCATTTTGGTAGCACCTTCACCGTCCGCGGCAATACAGCGGCACAGATGTACGGTAATAGTGTTCAGTGCGGTCATAAAAGCAGTGAAGTCGTCGCCTTCAGCAGTGATTTCTGCGTTACCTGCCAAGCCGTTTGCAAGAACCGTCACCATATCGTTGGTAGAGGTATCGCCGTCAATGCTCAACATATTAAAGGTATTCTGAATATCGGCAGACAATGCTTTTTGCAGCATCTGAGCAGAGATAGCAACATCGGTAGTGATAAACACCAGCATGGTTGCCATATTCGGATGAATCATACCACTGCCCTTTGCAATACCGCCGATTTTGCAGGTTTTGCCGTCCACCGTAAACTCCACGGCAATTTCCTTTACCGCAACATCGGTGGTCATAATGCCCTCTGCGGCGGCAAGACTGTTATCTGTGCCAAGACCTGCAACCAATGCGGGAATGCTGTTTTGAATCGGCGTAATATCCAGCGGCTGACCGATAACACCGGTCGAGGCCACCACAACATCATTTGCCGCAATACCCGTTTCCGCAGACAACAATTCACACATTTTTTCGGCAACCTCAATACCGTCTGCGTTACAGGTGTTGGCATTGCCGCTGTTACAAATCACCGCCTGCGCTTTGCCGTTCGCCAAATGTGCTTTCGTTACTGTCAAGGGGGCTCCCTTTACAAGATTGGTAGTATATACTGCCGCCGCCGTTGCAGGTACATCACTCACAATAAGCGACAAATCTCTTTTTGTCCTGTTTTTACGGATACCGCAATGAATACCGTTTGCCCTAAAGCCATTAGCGGCACACACGCCGCCGGGAATGATTTTCATAGATTATCCTCCGATTTGTAAACCTGTAGTCTCTTCCACACCAAGTAAAATGTTCATATTCTGAATAGCTGCACCCGAAGCACCTTTTCCAAGGTTATCGAAACGTGCCACAAGCAGTAACCGTTCTGTATTACCCGTAACCGTTATCTGCATATCGTCCCTTCCGGAAAAAGCCGATGCAGAGAGGAAGCCCTCCTCCGTCGCATCTTCCGTAAAGTGTACCAGCTTGCCTGTATATGTTGCTTTATATACGTCAACAATATCTGTCAGATTGCCTTTTACATCCTTACCAAACAGCGGCACGGTCACTTCCATACCACTGTAATAGTCTCCAACAATGGGACAGAAGATCGGGTCGTATGTAATACCGCATATTTTTGCCATTTCAGGCAGATGCTTGTGTTGCTGTGCCAACGCATACTGCCGCGGTGCCTGCAACAACGGATCACGGTCTGCCGCTTCATAAGCAGCAATCATGCCCTTACCGCCACCGGAGTAGCCGGTCAGTGAAAAGCAGGTCAGCGCTGCATCCCTATTCAAAAGACCCGCTTTCACAAGCGGCTGCACCAAAGCCACGAAACCGCTTGCGTGACAACCGGGATTCGCAATCCGTTTACACGCTTTAATACGGTCTGCACCATATATTTCAGGAAAACCGTATGCCCAGCCATCTGCCGTGCGGTGTGCGGTAGAGGTATCTATTACCGCTGTGGTGTCATTTTCAATCAACGAAACCGCCTCTCGTGCCGCCGCATCGGGAAGACACAAAAAAGCAATATCCGCTGCATTTAATGCTTCTTTACGGGCTGCAACATCTTTACGCACCGCATCCGCCAACGTAATCAACGTAATGTCCGTTCTTGCAGACAGACGGTCTGCAATACGCAGACCGGTTGTACCTGCACTGCCGTCAATAAAAACCTTTGTCATTTTGCGAGAGTCTCCTTTACAAAGGCAATTTGCTGTTCCACCGAGCCGATAGAGGTACCGCCTGCGGAAATACGTTTTTCCACGCAGGTCACCAGATCAATATCGGTGTATACATCCGCCTCAAACAACTCACTGAACACCTTGTATTCTTCCAAGGTGAGTGTTTCCAGGATTTTTCCTTCCTCAATACATTTCGCAACAATTTGTCCCGAAATCTTATACGCACTGCGGAACGGCAAGCCCTTTTTCACAAGGTAGTCCGCAAGGTCGGTGGCGTTGATAAAGCCCGCCTGTGCCGCTTTTTTCATATTATCGGTGCGTGCGGTCATGGTTGCCACCATCGGTGCGAATACCGCAAGGCACATTTTCACCGTTTCAATAGCATCAAACACGCATTCTTTATCTTCCTGCATATCCTTGTTGTAAGCAAGCGGCAGGCCCTTCAAGGTCGTCAGCAAGCCCATAAGGTCACCATATACACGGCCCGTCTTACCACGTGCCAATTCCGCCATATCGGGATTTTTCTTCTGCGGCATAATGGAAGAGCCGGTTGTATAAGCATCAGACAGCTCTACAAAACGGAACTCCCAGCTTGACCATAAAATAATTTCCTCGGAAAAGCGGGATATATGCATCATCAGAATCGACAAAGCACTCAGCAGCTCTACACAGAAATCACGATCCGAAACGCCGTCTAAGCTATTGCGACAGATATCGTCAAAGCCGAGCTTTTTTGCTTCAAATACACGGTCGGTGTCATAGGTAGTACCCGCCAAGGCACAGCTGCCGATAGGCGATACATTCATGCGACGTACACAATCTTTCAAACGGTCGATATCTCTTAAAAACATCATAGCATACGCCATCAAATGATGCCCGAAGGTGATGGGCTGTGCACGTTGCAGATGCGTGTACCCCGGCATAATCGCCGCTTTGTGCTGTTCTGCCTGATCGGTCAACGCAGCCAACAATGAACGGATACCGTCAACAATTTCGGCGGTTTCATCGCGCAGATACATACGGATATCCAATGCCACCTGGTCATTACGGCTTCTCGCCGTGTGCAGCTTTTTGCCCACATCGCCAAGACGTGCGGTCAATTCCTGTTCCACAAACATATGAATATCTTCGCAGGACATATCGAGAGCCAATGCGCCGCTGTCCAGGTCGTCCAGGATCCCCTGCAGCCCGTCGATAAGAGTCGCAGCTTCTTGTTCGGTGATAATATGCTGTGCACCCAACATAGCCGCATGCGCCATACTGCCCGTAATATCCTGCTTGTACATTTTATAATCGAAGCGAATGGAGGAATTGAAATCATCCGCCACGCTGTCGGTTACGCCTGCGGTTCTGCCCGCCCACATCTTTGCCATAACATACTCCTTAAAAATACCGATAGTCCTGCGCGAAAATCCACGCAGGACTTAAGGTTACTTACTTGTTTTTTGCGTCCACCATGGCCTGCACCTTAATCGGCAGACCGTACAGGTTGATAAATCCTGCAGAGTCCTTCTGGTCGTAGTCGCTCTCGCCGAAGGTGGCAATTTCTTCGCTGTACAGCGAATAGGGACTCCACACACCGGCATTGATGATATTGCCTTTGTACAGTTTGAGTTTTACGGTGCCCGTAACCTTCTCCTGCGTTTTATCTACGAAAGCGGAGAGCGCTTCACGCAAGGGCGTAAACCACTGACCGTTATAAACGAGTTCTGCGAAGGTAATAGCAAGACGTTCTTTTTCGTGTGCTACCATTTTATCCAAGCAGATAGATTCAAGCACTCTATGTGCTTTATACAGAATGGTACCGCCGGGAGTTTCATATACGCCACGGCATTTCATACCAACCAGACGGTTCTCTACAATGTCAATGATGCCGACACCGTTAGCACCGCCAACCTCGTTCAGTTTCAAAATAATCTCCTTGGCACTCATCTTCTGACCGTCAAGTGCTACCGGTACACCCTGTACAAATTCGAGGGTTACGTAGGTGGGGGCATCGGGTGCCTGCATGGGAGATACGCCCATTTCCAAAAAACCCTCTTTTTCGTACATCGGTTCGTTGCCGGTATCTTCAAGATCCATACCCTCGTGAGACAGATGCCACAGGTTCTTATCCTTGGAATAGTTGGTCTCTCTGTTGATTTTCAGCGGAATGTTATGCGCCTCGGCATACTCAATTTCCTCTTCACGAGATTTAATATCCCATTCTCTCCACGGAGCGATAATAGGCATATCGGGAGCAAAATGCTTTACAGCCAGCTCGAAACGCACCTGGTCGTTACCTTTGCCGGTACAGCCGTGGCAAATCGCATCGGCACCTTCCTGCAGTGCAATCTCCACGAGCCCTTTCGCAATGCAAGGACGTGCATGGCTGGTACCAAGCAGATAATCCTCATAAACAGCGCCCGCCTTCATGGTAGGAATAATATATTCATCAACATACTCGTCGGTCAAGTCCAGTACGTACAGTTTGGATGCACCGGTTTTCAGTGCTTTTTCTTCCAGTCCGTCCAGCTCATCCGCCTGACCTACATTACCCGAAACCGCAATAACCTCACAGCCATTGTAGTTCTCTTTCAGCCACGGAATGATAATGGAGGTATCCAGACCACCCGAATATGCCAATACAACTTTTTTGATGCTTTCTTTGTTCATAACCTTTGCCTCCGATGAATAAATATACAATATTTTTGTTGGTATGCAGGGATTATACCACGAAACAGCGGTTTGTCAACCCCTAAAATGAAAAAATATACAAAAAGTTATTCTTTTTTCATCATTTGACTGTATATTCCTCTTTTTATGCAAAAAAATATACATTTTTACTGTATTCTTCCCTGTTTCCAAATGTCAAAAAACGACCTTTTTATTTATACTACTTATAATAATTGATGTCAAGCAAATACGTAAAAAAGTTAACAGTTGATATGCGTTCCAACATATGTTATACTATAACAAAGGGAGGCGATGTCAATGAACAGCAAAATGACCGTGGTTAACGGTGACGGAAAGAAGCTTTTCTGCATACTGTCTTCAGAGTCGGATTTCAAAAAACAGATAGAAAGTGTACTGGCTGTCACGCCGGGATACGGCATGAGTGTAGACATCAGCACCGACATCATTCGTCTGGTGGATTATTTGCATGGTGAAACACGTGCCACCTTTACAATCGTATCTATCGAAGACACAAATGAGCCCGTCTGTCTGTATTGGAAAACAGAAGAATAAAAAAAGGTTGACAGCCGCCTGTTTTTTGTGGTATTATACCTCTGCTCGTTCTGTACGCTGGTTTAGCTCAGTTGGTAGAGCAGCTGATTTGTAATCAGCA
>JAZNXY010000050.1:0-2385 GCA_045594105.1 Acutalibacteraceae bacterium
CGGCAGACGGTGTGCATACACGGTTGATTATCGCTCACAGCCCGTTTTCGTGGGTAAATGAACCGCCGTTTGACATTGATGTCGATGTGTTCCGTGAATGGTGCACACTCATAAAGCAGATACAACCTACCGCAATGCTGTGCGGTCACACCCATCAGACGCAGGTGTGGCAGGTGGGCGGAGAAAAGGACCATTTGGGACAGCCGTGCCCTGTTGTCATCGGCTCAAAACCGGGCAAAGGATATTTTGCGGGTGCAGGGTATACCTTTGACAACGGCAAGGTCACCGTCACCTTTACCGATAGTGACGGGGTTGTGTTGGGCGAAGAAAGCATATAAAAAGCGAAGTGCTATACACAGACGTGTATAGCACTTCGCTTTTATTGCTTTAATATATCCAAAATCTCTTTGGCACTGTCCATTACCAGCGTGGGCTTTACGTCGGAAGTGGCAAGGTCTTGTTTGGTGGCTTCGCCGCTTAATACGAGAATGGCGGTGCAACCTGCGTGCAACCCGCTTTTTACATCGGTATAGATGCGATCGCCGATAACAGCGGTCTCCTCCGGAGTAACCCCCATTTTTTCCATAGCCAGCTGCGGCATTAAGGGGCTGGGTTTGCCGATAAACAGCGGTCGTTTGCCCGATACGTTAAACAACATATCTGCCACACTGCCGCAATCGGGAACACTGCCAAACTCGGTGGGGCAAACGTAATCGGGGTTGGTTGCAATATACGGCAAATCCTTTGTACACAGCAGGTAACTGACGTCGTGCAGCTTTTTGAAGGTCAATTCGGTGTCAAACCCTAAGACGATACAATCGGTCTCATCCACATTTTTGGTAATGGCAAAGCCGTGGGACAGCAGCTCCTCCTGCAGTGAGGTGGTGCCTGCGACATACAGCCGCTGTCCTGCGTGATGCTTTTTCAGATAATATGCGGTTGCCTGTGACGAGGTCTGCATATCATCGGTGGTAGCAGCAATACCGAGCTTTGCGAGCTTCTCCACGTATGCCCCGGCACTCTTGGAGGAATTGTTGGTCATAAACATATATTGTCTGCCGCTTTCCCGAATGGTTGAAAGCAGCTGCTTTGTAAAATCGAATAAACGGTCACCAAGATATAGCGTACCGTCCATATCAAACAAAAACAGTTTTGTATTTTTAATGATTTCACGTTTGTCCATATCGGTCACTCCAAAATATCCGATGTGATAAAATCCACACCCATTTTGAGAAGCTTTTTCGCACGTTTTACTTCGTCTACCGTCCATACGTTGACCCGTATCCCACGTTTGTGGCAGGATTCGACCAATGCTTTGGTGACAGTCAGGTGATAGGCATCCCAATCGAAGCGATGCCGTTCCAACGTGTCAAAAAGTGTGTCAAAATCAGCCACCTCGCCTGTCAGAAACTGTACAGCGGCATCGGCGTACACCTCCCGCACAAAAACGAGGTTTTCAAAATCAAATGAAATGAAAATGGTGCGTGATAGCCAATCCTGCGCTGCAATTTCAGCGATGATGTTGGCGATATCCGCTTTTTCAAAGTGATTTTTCAGCTCTAAAACGGCGGCCTTGTCATATTGCTTGCAAACGGCAATGTATTCGGCAAGGGTGGGGATGGTGCCGTCGTGTATACGGGTGCTGTCCGACTTATAAAAGCGGGTTTCAAACAGCGGCACCTTGTGTAGTGTTTCAAAAGCGGTTTGCTCTACTATAAGGTCTTTCCCCGCCATTCTTTTCAGGTTGTCATCGTGAAACACTACAAGCTTGCCGTCCAAGGTGCGATGCACATCGGTTTCAATGCCGAAGTAGCTGCGTGTACCTGCCGCTTCAAAAGCGGCAAGGGTGTTTTCGGTGGCAATGCCTGACACTCCACGGTGTGCTATCATTTTTACCTGCTGTTTTGCTTGCACACGAACGGTATTTTGCATACGGGAAAACCGTTTACGCCGTTCCTTTTCCAGCACATACCGTACACGGATCAGCAGATTTTTCAGCTTGCTCATTCAATCTCCTCCGTTGCCACAAGGGCAGAGCCGAACACATCCGGTATAATGACATCACCGATAGCCACAGGTGCCAAAACGGTGGTACTGCGGATGCACTTCATGGCGTCTGCCACGGCCTCCTTCGGAATGGGGCTTGCCGTTTTGACACTCACCATGGTGTCGGGACGGTTTGCCACCCGTACAGTAGAAGTGACGGTACGGGTCGGGTGGATGCACTCGCTTTGGGCATAAGCCACACCCCGATTACAGCCCTGTCCCGTGACGGTTACCGTGCCGCCGTCAATATTGGCAGTAAGGGTACAGCCACGCGGACACACAATACAGGTCAGTGTCTTTTTCATTGTATCTCCTCCAGTTCTACCGTAATCGGTGCAG
>JAZNXY010000051.1:0-2739 GCA_045594105.1 Acutalibacteraceae bacterium
ATGGCTACGATCCGACTTCACGGAAATAGTAATAGCTGCCAAAAGATTTTCTCGCCAATGCGTCATAGTCACTTGCGGGAAATTTCAGTGATTGTCCATGCTTGCGGAAATACGGTGAAAACACGCCCAACGGCACTGCACGATTCCACAGATCGTTGCTGGGAATAAATGCATGGCAGGCAAGATCACCGCCGTATAAGTTCCAGCCGCCTGCACCCAAACCAATCATCATATGCACCATGTGCATAAAGCCGCGCCAATTTGCTTGCGGGTCACCAAGGAAATTGCCCGTAAATTTCTGCGTACCGGGGGTGCCGGAGCGCTGATATATCACATAGTCACCACCAAAACGGTCACGATGCACGTCGTGCAGCGTTTTGGCATAGTAATACGCCATCAGATTATGCATCTCACCCGTCGCGGTCAAACCGTTAAAATAGGTGCCGCGGGTATTTGACCATTCACCGAAGTCGGTCATAAAACCGTTAACGCCATACCCGTGTTGCTCATCCATCAACGCCTTGACGACATCATACGCATACGGATTGGAAAAATCAAAATATCTCCATCCGTCGGGAAAACTGCATTCTCCGTTTTCACCTACTTCAAACGCAAATGGATAACCGGGGGCTGTCGCTTTACCGTTTTTGTCCAGCGTCGGGAAACGCGGTTTATCTGCCAACACCTGTTTTGACCACTTCTCGTCGTAATCCGAGGGGTGGAACCAGTCGAAAGGACGAATGCCACGTGCAGCGAGATAATCCAGGATCTTCATATTTTCGCCGTGGTGCTCGACCCCCAACACTTTCGGATAAAACCCATAGGTGTCGTGGTATTCCTCCAGCATCGCAACAACATTTTCGTATGGTTCATCCGAACGAATCGGATTATGGTTTACCACGTTACGCCAAGCAATATCACAAGCACCCGACCAATAACTGTAACTCCAGGTCGGAGAAACGCCGCTTCTGCCCGTAACGTCAGTATACTTTTTCAGATTTTCAAGCGGAGTCCCCGCCCAAAAACGGATATCCATTTTGATGGATGTATCGGTGGAATCAAAGCGGAGAATCATCTTTGTAGGCTCGCTTTCACCGCAATCCTGCACACCCATATACGGCATATTGCACCACATAGAATAACCGCGGTTGCTGTGGTATAACGGATTTACCATATACATATAGTCTCCGTCGCCCCAAGCATCGATAACGGTCAGCAGGAGAGAGTCCCCCACCTGGTTAACCGTATTTGCTGTCTGACTTCCCATAACAATGGCTTCTTTTTCGGCAAGGGGCATTTCGATGACCGTATGCACTACCAAGCCGTCCGTTTCGGCACTATATGCAAAAACAATCTGCCTGCTGCCAATGGGGACGATACGTTGACCTTCCGCATTGCAAATCCAAAGTGTAAACTGCTGTGCGGTCGCCTCATAACAAACCACTGTATCATCGGCGGCTATCATAGTCACTGTACCGTCTGCAGCAGTCTGATATTCAATAGTTTTCAAAGAACTTGGTTCAAAAAGTCCCGCCGCAGGAACAGGCGGTACCATCTGTCCCGCCGCTTTTTCCGACCCATGCAGGCATTGCAGACGGAGTCCGCCTTCAGCGGGATAGGAAAGAAAGAATTCTTCCGTCCGTTCCCCCGCCTTAACGGTAATGATAAAATATGTATCTGTTTGTCGGGTGCCGACAACTTCGGTAAGCGTTTCCCAGTGACAATCGCCCACCGTCGGGAAATGGGCACTTTCTTTGTTCCAGTTACCGGATAATTTATCCTGTAAATGCTCATACTCACGCATACAATCACAACATCCTCTCATCACAGTGAAAGCACCCTGCCCTTTCGCATTATATGTGCGAAGGGAATGATCGTTTCTTTGATTTTTGGAAAATGTGGATGGTTCTTGTGCCTTTTCCTGATATTATTGTAATACTTTTTTGCTGCCTCTACAATACACGAAGCCGCTTTTAGAATATACATATCCTATGATTATCTATTTACCTACTTCCTCAATCTCCCTGTATTTATAACGCCGTAAACTCACCTCTTGTACGGCTTTGGAAGCAGGAAAACACCACCAATCCCGAGCAAAAAACCTGCACACAAACAGCAAATCTTAACCACCGGTTCAACCGTTTGTTTGATTAACCTATTACAGTATTCGTTCCGTTTTTGCCTTACTCACCCAAAAATCCGTTAATCAAAAAAATCTGCGACCTAAAAATCGCCTTTAAGATTGGTTCGGGTTTGGGCGCCGGCCTATGCAAAAAAACACGGTGTGTCAACCGACACACCGTGTTTTTTGGATATTTAGCCAACCCAAACGCCGGAAGCGTTAAAGGTGTATTTCTTACCACTGATGGTAACAGATTTATTCGCTATCATGTAGCCGTTGGCATCCAGATAATACCATTTGCCGCCGTCTTTGACCCAAGCAGACTTGGTCATAGAACCGTTGGCATCCAGCCAAATCCAGCCGACGCTATCCTTCTTCCAGCAATTAGTGACAGCGTAACCGTCAGCGCCAACAAAGCACCAACCTTTAGAGTCTTTGCACCAGCTGTTAGTCAGCATAGCACCGTTAGAGCCAAGGTATACCCAACCGACAGAGTCTTTCTTCCACGCATTGGTTACCATATAGCCGTTGGCATCCAGATAATACCATTTGCCGCCGTCTTTGACCCAAGCAGACTTGGTCATAGAACCGTTGGCATCCAGCCAAATCCAGCCGAC
>JAZNXY010000052.1:0-17054 GCA_045594105.1 Acutalibacteraceae bacterium
CTGTTTGACTTAGAGGCAAGCGGTTACTTCTATTCCCGTTTGCAGAACCCCACCTGCGACAACGTTGCTGCAAAAATCTGTGAATTGGAAGGCGGCACTGCGGCCATGCTGACCTCTTCGGGTCAGGCGGCATCCTTCTTCTCGGTTTTTAACATCGCCTCCTGCGGTGACCACGTTGTATCGTCCTCCGCACTGTACGGCGGCACCTACAACCTGTTTGCCGTTACCATGAAGCGTATGGGCATTGATTTCACCTTTGTTTCCCCCGATTGCACCCGTGAGGAGCTCGATGCGGCATTTCGTCCCAATACCAAGGCGGTATTCGGCGAAACCATCGCCAATCCTGCTCTGGACGTATTGGATTTCGAAAAATTCGCAGGTGCGGCACACGACCACGGCGTGCCGCTGATCGTGGATAATACCTTTGCTACCCCCATTCTCTGCCGTCCGATTGACTTCGGTGCAGATATCGTGACCCATTCCACCACCAAATACCTGGACGGTCACGGTTCTTCTGTCGGCGGTTGTATCGTGGATTCGGGTAAGTTTGACTGGACCAAATATCCCGACAAATTCCCCGGCCTTTGCACCCCCGATGAAAGCTATCACGGTATCACCTACACCGAACGTTTCGGCGTTGAAGGTGCATACATCACCAAGGCCACCGCACAGTTGATGCGTGACCTGGGTGCTACCCAGTCGCCGCAGAGTGCCTACTATATCAACCTCGGTATTGAAAGTCTTTCTCTGCGTATGCGCCGTCACAGCGACAACGCACAGGCGGTGGCAGAGTTCCTGGCAAACGAAGAAAAGGTTGCCTGGGTTCGTTACAGCGGCTTGCCGGGCGACAAAAACCACGAATTAGCAAAAAAATATCTGCCTAACGGTGCTTGCGGCGTTATCAGCTTCGGCGTAAAGGGCGGCAGAAAAGCTGCAGAAACGCTGATGAAAAATCTGAAGCTCGCATCTATTGCCACCCACGTGGCAGACGCAAAAACCTGCTGCCTGCATCCTGCCAACGCTACCCACAGACAGATGAACGACGACGAATTGGCAGCGGCGGGTATTACCCCCGACCTTATCCGTCTGTCCTGCGGTATCGAAGACAGCGAGGACATCATCAATGATATCCGTCAGGCATTGGCGTATATTTAACACACAAAAAATCGTTTCTTTAGTGAGGTGAGAGTATGCCGATTAAAATTCCCGACGCATTACCTGCAGTAGAAGCATTACTGCGTGAAAATATTTTCGCTATGACCGAAAAGCGGGCTATCACACAGGATATTCGTCCTTTGAAAATCCTGCTTCTCAATCTGATGCCCACCAAAATCGTAACCGAAACGCAGTTTTCCCGTCTGCTCGGCAACTCGCCCTTGCAGGTGGAACTGGAGCTGTTACACACCAAGACCCACGAATCCAAAAACACACCCCTTGACCACCTGATTTCGTTTTACAAAACGTTTGATGAGGTGAAACACAACAAATACGACGGTTTAATTATCACGGGGGCACCTGTGGAGCATATGCCGTTTGAACAGGTGGATTACTGGGAAGAACTGTGTGAAATTATGGAGTGGAGCAAAACCCACGTACACAGCACCCTGCACATTTGTTGGGGCGCACAGGCAGGTCTTTACTACCATTACGGCATTAACAAACAGCAGTTGGACAAAAAGCTGTTCGGTGTATTTCCGCACGTGGTAAAGTACAAAAACTCAATGCTGTGCCGTGGCTTTGACGATGTGTTTATGGCACCCCATTCCCGTCACACCACCATTGCACGTGAGGACATTGAAGCGGTGGAAGAATTGCGTATTTTGGCTTCTTCCGAGATTGCGGGCGTGCTGGCGGTGGCATCTAAGAACACCCGTCAGTTCTTTGTGACAGGGCATTTGGAATATGATGCGGACACACTGGAAAAGGAATATCTGCGTGATAAAAACTTAGGGTTGCCGATTGATGTACCGTACAATTATTATCCGGATGACGACGATACTAAAGCACCGCTCGTCACCTGGCGTTCACACGCAAACCTATTGTTTACCAACTGGTTAAACTATTTCGTCTATCAGACAACGCCGTACAACATCGAAGATATCGACAAATAAAAGAACAGGATGTGCAATGCACATCCTGTTCTTTTGTTATTTCGTGGGTTTGCTTTCTTTTAAGGTGCAGGTAACTTTTAAGGTGGTTTCCTGCCCCGTACGGCTGTCCAATCGCAACAGCGAGATGGTAACCGTGTCCCCTGCTTTATGCTTTGCCAGCTCACTGCGCAGCTTACCGTAGCCGTCAATTTCCACGCCGTCAATCGCAGTGATCAGGTCACCGACACGTGCATTGGTATCTTTTAAGGAAGAGTTGTCGGTAATTTTGCTGATAACAAAGCCCTTATATGCGGAGTTGCTGACCGAGTATCCTTCAATACCCATTTCCACTCTGCCGCGGACATAGCCATATTTCGTGAGGTCATCGATAATTTTCTTCGCTTCATTTATCGGAATAGAAAATCCGAGACCCTCATAGCCCTCAGCAGCAATTTTCGCAGAATTGATGCCCACAACCTGCCCCTGATTGTTAATCAGCGGACCGCCCGAGTTACCGGGATTGATGGCGGCATCGGTCTGCAAGCATTTAATGGAATAGCCCGTATCATCGTACACGTCACGGGCAAGACCCGAAACGATACCCTGGCTTGCAGACCAGTGGAGACCGCCTGCGTTGCCGAGGGTAATCACCCGCGCACCCATTACCAATTTAGACGAGTCACCGAATTCGGCAGGAGAAAGTTTTTCTGCTTTTACCTTAATTACCGCAAGATCGGTGGACTCGTCCGCACCGATAACCTGAGCATCCTCATGCACCTTGCCGTCATAGGTGGTGACATCAATACGGTCAAACACCTTGCCGGTTTCTTCGTTCACAACCACGTGCCAGTTGGTGATGATATAGCCATCTTTGGTCATCACGATACCGGTACCTGCACCTGCCTGGGTCAGCGTTTCGCCGCCGAAGCCATACTGATACATAGCAGACGGGGATTTCAGTTGATATACGTCGATAACCACCGTGCTGTCAAGGTTATCCTCAATAATCGTGGCAGCAGCCAGACCGCCGTCATCATCTGCCCAGTCGGTAATGGTCACCGACGGTGCATTATTGTTCACCTGATTATTGGGATCGGTGTCGCTGTATGACGGTTCGTCGGTAGACAACGGCGGTTGTGGCGTTCCCAAAACCGCAGAAACCAACAGCACCAGCAATGCCACAATCGAAACAATGCCGACAACCGACAAAGCGACCACCGCACCGTTTGTCCGTTTCTTTTTCGGCGGCGTGGGCGGGGTATATGGCGGCTGCACCGGACCGCTGCGATACCAACCGTCTTGTGCGGGCTGCGGTGATACAGGCGACTCCTCTTGGGGCTGTTCTGCCGCAGGCGTTTCCTCTGCAGGCGTCTCCTGTACAGGCGTCTGCGCCGTATACGGATTGGCATGCCAATCGGTCGGCGGTGTGGGAGGCGTGGCCTGCTCTACAGGTGTTTGTGCCCCTTCTTGTGTTTCTTCGGGCGTGTTGCCCGGATAAAACCAATCTGACATAGTGTAAATCCTGCCTTCCTGTTTTGCTCTCTTACAGTATACACACATTATGCGTGTTGTTTTTGATGTTTTTTGAAAAACTTTTGTACATTTTGTAAATTATGCGGGTAACCAAAAACGGAACTCGGTGCTTTCGTTTTCCTTGGAACGTACCATGATCTCGCCGTGGTGTAATGCAATCACCGTCTGTACGATATACAGGCCGAGACCTACACCGTTTTTGTCCATACCACGTGAACGGTCACTCTTATAAAACCGTTCGAAAATGTGCGGCATTTCTTGTGCGGGTATGCCTGCGCCTGTGTTACGGATGCCACAGTATATCCTGCCGTCCTCCTGATACAGGGATACGCAGATTTCACCGCCGTCATTTGTAAACTTCACCGCATTGTCAAACAAATTATACAGCACCTGCCCCAAAAGGTCGAAATCGCCTTTAACAGGCATCGGCCCCACGTCTTCAAGACCTGTAACCGTAATATGCTTTTCATCGATACGTTTTTCAAAGTTCAGCAACGTTTGCCCCACCAAAGCGGTAAGGTCCAGATCCACCGTGCTGAGCTTTAACTGACCGCTGTCGATACGGGAAAGTGCCAGCATCGAATAGACAAGTCGGGACAGACGTTTCACCTCATCGGTGACGATTTTCAGGTAAAATGCGTGCTTTTCAGGCGGTACAGTACCGTCTAAAATGCCATCGATAAAGCCCGCAATCGTGGTCATCGGGGTACGCAGCTCGTGAGATACGTTCGCCACAAAACTGCGGCGCATATTTTCTACCGATGACAGCGACAGTGCCATAGAATTGAGTGCACGTGCCAATTCTGCCGTTTCGTCCTTACCCTTCACAGGCACACGTACGCTGAAATCCCCTTCCGCAAAGCTGCGGGTCGCTTTCGCCATAGCACGCAAAGGACGTACCAGCCGCTCGGTCATAATATACAAGGCAATAAAGGTTACTGTCAGAACGCCCAAAGCGGCGATAAACGCAATCTGCAAATTGCTGCGCAGGTAGTCCCAAAGACCACCGACAGGCATAGATACAAGCACATATCCCAACAGGTATCCTTCCCTGCGAATCGGCACTCCTGCCGTATATTGCCGTTCGGTATACAAGCCGTTCAGCGTACTGACGCCGTAGTAGGATTTTCCGTCGGCATTTTCGAGGAGATCACCGATGTCGATGGTACTGCCAAGCGGCATCTCGTCGCCCCGCTCGTCACACATAATCATAATACTGCCGTCGCTGTTGGTGATCACCACTGTACAGTCAAGACTCATAGACAGCAGCTTGATAAAAGGTGTCAGGGTGTTTTTTTCAATATGGTATACCAGGCCATTCTCGTTACGCCGCAATTCCACACTGCCTGCAGTATGATTGGCAATGACCTCAGCATGCTCCTGCAAAAGCTCATGCTTTTCCTGCAGCCAATAGCGTGAGGACAGAAACAGCTGAGCACCCTGCATCGCCAGAAAGCTGATAACGATAATGGAAGAGATAACCGCAAAATATTTGGAAAAAATACTCTTAAACATACCTTATCACTCTGTCGTATCTTTTACTTCAAATTTGTAGCCGACGCTATGAATGGTCTTCAGATTCCATTGCTCCGAAACACCGTTGAGCTTCTCACGCAAACGCTTGATATGTACATCTACCGTGCGGCTGTCGCCAAAATACTCATATCCCCAAACCTCATCCAACAGCTGATCACGGGTGAACGCACGGTTAGGGTTGCTGGCAAGATGATAAATCAGCTCCATCTCCTTGGGCGGTGTATCTACCGGCTTGCCGTTTACCCGCATTTCAAAGGTTTCCATATTGATAGACAGCTTATCAAAATGCACTTCTTTCGGCTTTTTGTGTCCGTCCTTGCCCGCACGGCGTAATACCGCTTTAATACGTGCCATCACTTCTTTGGTTTCAAACGGCTTGACAACGTAATCGTCCGCACCGAGATCTAATCCCAGCACTTTATCAAACACTTCGCCCTTAGCGGTCAGCATAATGATCGGTACATCCGACTTTTTACGCAGCTCACGGCACACCTGCCAACCATCCAGCTCGGGCATCATAACGTCCAACAGTACCAAATCGGGTTGCTGTGCGTCAAACAGCTGCAATGCCTTGACACCGTTTTCTGCGATAATCGGCTCGTACCCTTCTCTTTCAAGATACAGACGCAACAGTTCGCAAATGTTACTGTCATCATCCACAACCATAATTTTCGTAACGGCCACAAAAACATCTCCTATATCTCTCATCTGCATACAGTATACACGGTTTTCTTACGGGTTGTATGAACAAATCATAAATTCAAAATGCGGATAAGCACCGCATCCGACACCAAAAACCCTTCGGGCGTTAGTGCAATGCCGGTCTCATCTATTTTCACCAAAGAGCGTGGCAAAGCGGCGGCCGCAGACATCCAAGCGGTCGGGATGCGTTCGCCAAAACGCTCATAAAAGTCAGCGGCACGCAAGCCCTCACGCAGTCGCAACCGCAGCATCGCATATTCGGTTTCACTGCCTACCGCAATACCGCCGTCGGTATCGATGATAGGCGGCTCACCATCTATAAACGCCTTGATATCACGTGGATAATACCACCGTTTGCCACCGTCAAAGCTATGTGCCGCAGGACCAAAGCCGACATACGGCTCTAACCGCCAATATTTCAGATTATGACGGCTTTCATATCCTGCTTTCGCAAAATTGGAAATCTCATATTGGCGGTATCCGTATTTTTCCAACGTATCTACCGCAAACAAATAATACTCTGCGGCGGTATCGTCATCCGGCAGTGCCAGCTGCTCTCCCATACGGAAAAACGGTGTGTTCTCCTCTACCTTGAGCAAATATGCCGAAATGTGTAAAGCACCCAATGCGGCACAAGCGGCAATGTCCTGCTCAATATGTGCCCGGGTCTGCCCGGGCACCGCCAACATCATATCCAACGAGATATTATCGATACCGACCCTTCTCGCATCCTCCACCGTACGCACCACGTCCGCAGGCGTGTGCCGTCTGCCGAGTGTTTTCAGAATCTCTGCATCAGCGGATTGCATACCAAGTGACAAACGGTTGCCGCCTGCCGCTGCAAATGCGGCAAAGGTGTCGTATAAAAAATCTGCCGGATTGCCCTCCAACGTGATTTCCGCCGTATCGGGAATGGCAAAACAAGCCCGTGCGGTTTCGGTCAGCCGTGCAATCCGCTTGCCGCCTAACAACGTCGGCGTGCCGCCGCCGAAATACAACGTATCCGCCTGTACCCCTGCCTTTTTTTGCATTTCACGGCACAGGGCATCCACATAGGCATCTTTTAAGGTAGCATCGGCGGTTGTCAGCGAATAAAAGTCGCAGTAAGGGCATTTTGAAGTACAAAACGGCACGTGTATATAAATCCCCTGTTTCAAAACATCCCCTCCTGTTCGGTTGTTACGTAATATTTTATCATTTTTTTCGATAAAATGCCACCCTTTTTACGAATTTTCTTTATATTGTATGTATTTATGTATAACGATACTATATTTTCCTCTTGCACGACAAATGAAAAAGTGGTATGATAAAGTGTATATTTCTGTGTACATATTTTGACAAGGAGGGTGAAGGCATGGCCATTCGTTGGAATGCAGAACTTTTACGGGATATCTGTATCCTGCCGACTGCGGTTGCGGACAAAGAATTACGCTTTGCCTCCGCCCCGCAACTAAAGGTTCTGTTATGGATAGCGGCACACGAGAAGGAAAATGTAGATTGTGAAATGTGTGCCAAAGCTTTGCATGTGCCGCTTGAAACAGTAACGGCAGCCGTGGAATACTGGGGCAGCCGTGGTGTGTTTGTTTCAGACGGTATTGCACCGCAACCAACAGCTGTGACAACCGCGGCGGAGAACCCCCCTGTCGCAGAAAAGGTACCTTCCATACCTACACCACGTCCCAAGCCCGTAAAGCCGCAGATGAAAGACGTCATCCGTCGTCAGAAAGAGTGTGCGGAGTTTTCTTCTTTGCTGGAGGACGTATCCGCGCGGTTGGGCAAACCGCTGTCCCACGGAGATTGTGAGACCCTGTTATATTTGTACGATACCGCCGGCATCGACGCCACCCTCATCATTATGGCGGTAGGATATGCGGTGTCCCGTGAAAAGTACGGCTTACGATACATAGAAAAAACCCTGCTGAATTGGCAGGACGAGGGCATTACCACCATTGAAGCCGCAGATATGCATCTGTGCTATCTGGAGCAGCTGGATACGGCTGCCGAAAAGGTGCGTGCCATACTCGGCAGAGCCAAAGAGCTGACCGGCAAGGAAAAACAAATGGTACACACCTGGATATATGTGTGGGCATTTTCGGATGCTATGATAACGCTGGCGCTGGAAAAAGCAACAGCGAAGGTCAAGGCCAACACCGTCATCCCGTATGCACATAGAATCCTGGAGGGCTGGAACGCAGATGGTATCACCAGTGTTGCCGCCGCTGAAAAACAAGCCAAAGACAACACGCCTGCCGCCAAACGTGGTCAGACTGAGCAAAGCTCATTGGATGTCAAAGGGTATGAATCAATGTTAGAGGATTACGTTCCCCCCATACCAAGAAAGGAGTGATTGCTGTGCGTTATGCAAAAGAAATATATGATTTGGCCATGAAAACGTTGGATGAACGCCGTGTGACTGCACAGCAGGAGGCAGCGGCATTACGTGCCCGTGTTGCAATAAAATATCCACGCATCACCGAAATTGAAGCCGCCTTGGCGGAAACGGGTGCAAAGCTGTCCCGTGCCATTTTGGCGGGTGGTGATATACAGGCCGCCGTTACCGCTATTAAAGATGAAAACCTTGCGTTGCAGGAAGAGCTGGCAGCCCTTTTACAGAAAGCAGGTGTCGCTGCCGCCAATCTCGAGCCGCAGTATACCTGCCCCGTTTGCAGCGACAACGGATATGCCAACGGCAAAATGTGCACTTGTCTTGCCCGCTTACTGCGAGAAAAAGCCGCCGCTTCCGTTTGCAAAGGGTTGGCAGATACACCTGCCCGTTTCGAAGATATGGACCTTTCGTTCTACGATGACACGACAGCGGAAGGACGTGCCTTATCGCCACGCAAACGGATGGAACACGTGATTGCATACTGTAAACAGTATGCGGAGGACTTTTCCACCGCCGCCCCCTCCCTGCTGCTGCGGGGACCTACGGGCACCGGCAAAACACATTTATCGCTTGCTATGGCGTCCACCATTGCCGCAAACGGCTTTTCGGTGATATACCAGCCGGCAGGCAAGCTGTTCCGCACATTGGAACGTGAACATTTCGGAAAACAGGACGGAGATACCGAAACGCTGGCACTGACCTGCGATCTTCTGGTGATAGACGATCTTGGGACCGAGTTTGATACCAGCTTTACAGCCGCAACGCTGTATAATATTCTGAATACACGTATGCTGGATGACCTGCCCACCATTATCAGCACCAATCTGACACAGGAAGGCATACAGCAACGGTACGGTGACCAGATCACGTCACGTATCACAGGTGGGTTCGAGCCGCTTTTATGTGTCGGCAAGGACATTCGACAGCAAAAGCGTGAACGCACCATCCGCAACACACAAGGAGGAGAAAACCATGGATGATCAGTTGTTATGTATGAGTTGTATGCGGCCGTTGTCCGAGACCGACACGGCGTGTCCGCATTGCAAATATAGTGTCAGCAGAAAAAACCCTGCAGGGTATCTTGCTGCAGGCACGATTTTGCAGGAGCATTATTTGGTCGGCAGGGCACTCGGCTCTTACGGCGATGCCTGCATCTATATGGGTTATGACAAGCTGCTGAAAAGCACCGTATATATCCGTGAGTTCTTTCCTGCGGATTTTTGTGAACGCACCGCCACAGGCGACGTTGTTCCCATGCGTGGCAAAAAAGAGGTGTTTGCCACCTGCCGCGATGCGTTTTATGCCAACGTGCGGTCATTGGCAAAGCTTAAAGATCAGCCCGCACTGCTGCCCTTATACGATATTTTCACCGAAAACGAAACCACCTACGCCATCTATGATTTCTGCGAAGGTAAATCGCTTTCTTTGTATCTCAAAAACAATGGCGGTCGTCTCTCCTGGGTGGAGCTGCGTCCTCTGCTGACACAATTGTTCTCTACCCTTTCCGCCTTGCACAGTGTCGGCGTATATCATCTGGCTATCAGCCCTGACACCGTGCTTATGGCAAAGGACGGCAAGCTGCGTCTGCGCAGCTTTGCTATCAACGAAGCACGCAAAAGCGGTACCGCTATCAAGCCGCGTCTGGCCGCCGGCTTTGCGGCACCCGAACAGTATGGCAATAACAAGGTATGTGATGCCGCATCCGACGTATACGGCCTTGCGGCAACCATCTTTACCTTGCTGACCGGCAATACACCTCCCGAGGCACCTCGTCGGGTACACGGCTCGCAGGATTTGTTTATGCCTGCCGAGGTAGCGGATGAGCTCCCCGAAAGCGTCAGCATGGCGTTGTTTAATGCGTTGATTCCCGATAAAGACAAGCGTATTCAGACGGTGGAAGACCTGCGCAGAGAACTGACCGCCGAGCCCGCCGTCAATGCGCTGATTGATGACGCCAAGGAGGAAGAGGAAAACGCACAACCGCCCGTGCAGAACAAGCCCAACCGTTATCCGCTGTATATCGGTATATCGGTGTTTGTTGTGATGGCGATTCTGGCGGCAATTTTACTGTGTATCCTGTTCCCCGGCAACACCGATACACCGTCCAGCGATATTACCTCGGTAACCACCACGTTACCACCCAAGGTGACCACCTCACAGCAAAATAACGAAAGTGATTTTGCGGTTCCCGACCTGGTGAACAGCAACTACTTCACCGAAAAGAACGCCACTCGCACAGGTGATTTTGTTCTGGAAGTAGACTATATGAAGTTCGACAATAAGCATCCTAAAGGTACCATCCTTTCCCAGACACCTGCCGCAGGCACCAGTGCCGCAGAGGGTGCCGTCATCAAGGTGGTTATCAGCATGGGCTCCGAAAAGCAGTCCCTGCCCAACGTCAAGGGTTGGCCGCAGGCGTATGCCAAAGAGTATCTGGAAGCACTCGGTTTCCACGTAGAAGTTCTGTTGCTGAACGTTTCGGAATATGATAAAGACACGGTGGAAGATACCGAACCCGCACCGTTCTCGACACTTGGTATAGGTGAAACCGTTACCCTGCGTGTCAGCAACGTGGAAAAACAGGAACCGTCCGCCGACAACACCGACGGTGATGCCGCTGAAAACACCGAAACGGCAACCGAGTAAGAGAGGAATATACCATGGCACAAGTGATCCCCTTCCGTGCGGTACGATTTACCGAAAAAGCAGGCGATATGGCAGCGCTTACCTGTCCGCCGTATGACATTATTTCGGAAGAACAGCGTACCGCCTATCTTGCAACCAATCCCAACAACATCATCCGCCTGGAATTGCCTCGTGACGGCGAAAATCCCTATGCCGTCGCAGGCGACGTGCTGCACACGTGGCTTTCACAGGGTGTTTTGGAGATGGACCCCACCGCTGCATTTTATATTTACGACATCACCTTCTCTGTCGGAGAGGAAAAGCATATCACAGGGCTTGTCGGCCGTGTGCACCTCGAGGAGTTTTCCAAGGGCATTGTCCTTCCCCACGAAGAGACTTTATCCAAAGCGAAAGCAGACCGCCTGCAGCTGATGCGGGCAACAGGGTGCAATTTCAGCGATATTTATTCGCTGTACCGTGCAGATGACCCCGCCTCCCCCATTCACGACGTGATGAAACTGACCGCACACGCCACGCTTTTACATGCATTTACCGATGAAAACGGACTCACCCATCGCTTATGGGGCTTGACCGATGAAAAGCTTTGTGCAGCGGTAACCGCAGCATTTGCGGATTTGAAGCTGTACATTGCAGACGGACATCATCGGTATGAAACCGCACTGAATTACCGCCGTGAGCTGCAGGAAAACGGCACGGCGACCGCAGATGCCGATTACTGCATGATGATGCTGGTGGAAATGAGTCATCCCGGACTGGTGGTATTTCCCACACACCGCATACTGCATCATCTGGAAAACTTCTCCGCCGACAAATTGCTTGCGGCGTGTGAGCAGTATTTCACGGTGCAAAACGTATCTCTTGACAGTGTATACACCGCCTTGGATGCTGCTTATGCACAAGAGAAGAAAGCATTCGGCTTTTACAACGGCGAAAAAGCTGTGGTGCTGACCCTTAAGGACACCGCAGTCATGCGTGAATTATTGCCGCAGCTGTCTCCTGTGTCTCAGCAGTTAGACGTTACCGTTCTGCACACCCTCATTCTGGAACGTCTGCTTGGTATCGACAAGGAAAACATGGCAAACCAGAAAAATCTTACCTACACACGGGATGCGGCAGAAGCGATTGCCGCAGTGGAACACGGCGATGCCGATTGCTGCTTCCTACTTAACCCCACCCGTGTATCCGAAATTCGTGATGTGGCGGCCGCAGGAGAAAAAATGCCGCAAAAATCCACCTATTTCTACCCCAAACTGATTACGGGTCTTACAGTAAATAAGATTTTGTAAGGAAATCTTTATATACTGTTTACATTTCAATGTATGTCTTTTGTTATAATGACAAACAAGTTCTAATCGACAGGAGGAAACACAACATATGATAGAGGTGAAAAACCTGACGAAGTGCTACGGCTCTCACCGTGCGGTAGACTGTATCAGCTTCCACGTTAACGAGGGTGAAATCCTCGGATTCTTAGGCCCTAACGGTGCCGGCAAATCCACCACCATGAACATACTGACAGGATATCTTTCTTCCACCGACGGCTCGGTAACCATCGGTGGCTACGATATTCTGGAGGATGCCAATGCGGCAAAGGCCAATATCGGCTATCTGCCCGAGCATCCGCCGCTGTATCTGGATATGACCGTCAAGGAATATCTGAACTTTATGTATGATCTCAAAAAATGCACCCTGCCCCGTGCAGAGCATTTGGCGGAAATCTGCAAAATCATGAAAATTGACCACGTATACGGTCGTCTTATCAAAAACCTTTCCAAAGGTTACCGTCAGCGTGTCGGCATGGCGCAGGCACTTATCGGTAATCCGCCTGTTTTGGTACTGGACGAGCCCACCGTCGGTCTCGACCCGTCGCAGATTATTGAAATCCGTTCGCTGATCAAAGCACTCGGCAAACGTCACACCATTATTCTCTCCTCCCACATTCTGCCGGAGGTGGAAGCCATTTGTGACCGCCTTGTTATCATCAGCGGCGGTAAAATCGTGGCCGACGACACACCTGACGCATTGGCACGCCAGTATTCCTCCGACCGTCGTATGATGGTGCGTGTAGAAGGCCCCACCTTCGAGGTGGAAAAACTCATCCACGGTATTGAGGGTGTGAAACGGGTAAATGCCCTGACCTCCCGTGAGGTCGGCACCACCGATTTTGCCATTGAACTGACGGAAGGTGCGGACATCCGCCGCATCCTGTTTACGAAGCTGGCTGAAAAGGGATATGCACTGCTTGCTTCTCGTTCTATGGAAAAATCCCTTGAGGATATCTTTATGTCCCTCACCACCGAAAACTTCTCCAATAAGAAAGGGGGCAACAACTGATGCGTGCTATTTTTAAGAAAGAACTGCGTTCCTACTTCACCTCCCCTGTCGGTTGGTTTGTATTGGCGGTTATTTTCCTGTTTTCCGGTTTTGCTTTCTTTATGTACAACATGTCATACGGTTTGACCTCCCTGACTTACGTATATCAGAGCTTATACACCATCGTTTTGCTGCTGGTGCTGCCGATTATGACCATGCGTCTGTTCAGTGAAGAAAAACGTCAGAAAACCGATCAGGCCTTGCTGACCGCACCCGCTTCTCTGACCGGTATTGTCTTGGGCAAGTTCCTTGCCGCTATGCTGATGTTCGTGTTGGGTCTGTCCGTCACCTTGGTATATGCCATTATCATTGCCTCCAAAGCCAATAATTTTGATTGGGTTATGTTTATCGGCAATTTCCTCGGTCTGACCTTATTAAGCGGTATGGTGGTGGCTGTCGGTATGTTGGTTTCCGCCTGCACCGAAAGCCAGTTCATCTCCGCTCTTTGTACCTTCGGCATCTCATTCCTCCTGTTACTTTTGGACAATCTCTCCTCTATTTTTGCAGGTGTTTCCTGGATGGAACCGATCGTTTCGTTTATATCGGTCAATTCCCGCTACTATACCTTTACATCCGGTCTGATTCACGTAGACAACATTATTTTCTTCTTAAGCTTACAGGCACTGTTTATTTTCCTGACGGTGCGTGTATTGGATAAGAAAAGATGGAACTGAAAGGAGGCGTAACGCTATGAATGAAGAAAATAAAACCCCTATGGAAGAAACGGTAGAAACACAAACCGTTGCACAAGAAACCGTTTCCTCTCCCGAAACGAAAGAAAAGAAGCAAAAACCCGTGCGTTCCGCCGAAGTTCAGCGCAGATTGCGTTACGGCAGAATGGCAACCCTGTTGACGGTAGCTGTTGTGGTGCTCACCATTCTTCTCAACGTCGTTTTATCGGTTGTTGCCGACCGTGTACCGCTGGCTATTGATTTTTCCACAGACAAGACCTATTCGCTAAGCGAGGAAAGCATCACGCTGGCTCAAAGCATTACAAAGCCGGTGGAAATCGTCGTGTTTGCGTCGGAAGAGACCTTCTCCAACTCGCAATCCGAGGATGCTATGGTCTTCTCCGGCGGTCATACGCAGGTTGCCGCTATACTCACAGAGTTTTACAATGCCGCCAAGCAGTATACCCAGTATTCTGACGGCAAGGTAACCTTTACCTATGTGGATATGAACAAAAACCCCAACGCAGTCAATGCATACGCCAGTCAGTATAAGTTGGATGCGGCTCTGGCAGCCAATGACATTCTGTTTGCCTGTGAGGGTCGTGCCAAGGTTGCCAATATGAGCACCGATCTGTTCACCATAGACTATTCCACCTACTATTCCAGCGGTTCTCTCGTTTTGGAATCTTCTAACGTAGAGCAGGCACTCGCCGCAAAAATCAAATCGGTACAGAGTGAAAAAACGCAGGTGCTCACCCTGTTCACAGGACATCAGGAAGACAACGTGACGCAGGAGGGCTTGCGTAAAATCTTTGAGCTCAACGGTTACGACGTAGAAGAGGTAGACCTTACCCGCTCCACCGACATTAATGTCAACACCGTTTGCGGTATCATCGCCGCACCCACCGTTGACTACGCAGAAAAGACGGTAGACCGCCTGCGTGCATGGTTGGATAACGAAGGCAAGGAAGGCCGCAATCTGCTGGTATTCACCGATGCGACCGCAAATTGTCCCAATCTGTACGAATTCCTTAAAGTAGAATACGGCATTGAGGTTACCGACAACGTCATCGTAGAAACCGATCCCAACCGCATGTATGCCTACTATCAGGATAACGTGTACGGCACCATTGCCGAAACTGACTTCACCAAGAGCTGCAACGGCAAGGACGTACTGACACAGACCATCCGTCAGATTGTGCCCGGCTGGGAAGCCAAAAACGATACCAATACCCAATACAGTGTAAATCTTATCACTTTCAACGACACCGCTCGTCTGGTGCCGTTCAGTGAGTTCGATAAAATGAACGATGACAAAACCTATAAGCCCGCTGAGCAGGTATACGACGGTACCATTGTCGGTATGACCGTTGCCGTGAAAGAAGGATACCAGAACGCTCTGCAGCAGGCCACCTTAACGCAGGTGGCGGTTTGCGGCAGCGAAACCTTACCGTATGCTTCTCTCTCCGGTATGAATACCGTATACAACGAGGACCTTCTTCTGGATTCTATGACTGCACTCACCGGCGTGGAAAACTCTGTCAATATTTCCGCTAAACCGATGACCAATGAAACCGTGTCCTTCTCCACTACCTCCCAGATTTTCCTGGGACTCGGCCTGTTCACGGTGGTATTGCCGCTCGGTCTTATGATTGCCGGCCTGGTCATCTTCCTGAAGAGGAGGCACTTATGAGCATAGAATTGCCCGAAAACGAGAAAAAGGTCAATGAGCACGCAGCAACACCTGAGGCCGTGCCTGAAACCACCGATCCGTTTGCTGCTTTTGAAAACCCGGAGTTTCGCACTAAAGAGGATCTGGAAGGGTCTAAAAAACGTAAAAAAACCATCCTGCTTTCCTCTCTTATCGGTGCTTTCGTGGTGCTTGCCACCCTCATCGTGCTGTTGGTGTTTGTTTTCCCGAAGCAAGAAGAGGAAACACCCACACCTTCCACCGATACCTCTGTTACCTTATTTGACAAATCCACCTCTGCGGTGGCTTGCCCCGTGCAATCCGCCACGATTCAGTTAAAAGACTCCTCCATTGATTTCGTCAATATAAACGACAAACTGTTTGTCAAGGGGTACGAAAAATTTGATATGCACGCACTCAATATGGGTGACCTGGTGGATACACTGACTGTATGCACCCTTGCCAAAGATTTGGGCGAAGTGGAAGACTTCACCCAATACGGCTTTGATACACCGCAAGCGATTGTGACGGTCACCTATTATGACGGCTCCACCAAGGCCTTTGAGGTCGGTGATATGACCCCCGACCAAAGCGGTTGTTATTTCCGTGAAAAAGGCGGTAAACAGTTGTATATCCAGGCACTTACCGACACCGCCGTTTTACTGCAAGCACCGCTCGACTACGTCAGCACCACCGTGCTTGCCGAACCTGAGGTACAGTCCTCCGCACAGGGAGAAACCGAAGTGGTGCTGCGTAAAATGTCCTTGAGCGGCGAGGTACGGAAAAACAATCCCTTTTCCTTCCGTCTGGTGACCTCTGAGGATAGCGATGCTTATATCTACTACTCCTATATTATAACGGAGCCCTTTACCAAGGGTGCCAACTCCTCGTATGATACCGCACTTGGCGCTTTCACCCAAATTACGGCGGACGCAGTAGTGAACGTGGCACCTTCGGCGGCTGATTTGAAGGCATACGGGCTGGATACGCCGTATTCGGTAGCAAACTTTACCCTCTCCGCCCGCACCACCGTGTCCATGGAAGCGGCAGACGGCAACACCATCTCCAACACTACCTACAAGGATTTCCCGGAGCATACACTTATGATAGGCGACAAAGAGGATTCCCATTACTACGTGCGTATTGATGACAATCCTATTGTGTATCTGGTTGCCGCCAGCAACCTGCCTATAGCGGAAATGCAGTATGATGATATGGCGAATACCCTGCTGTTCCTCGAGGATATCACCGAAATGGGTTCTTTCCGTGTAACGCTCCCTGAAAAAGAAACCGTATTCCAACTCGCACACGACGACAGCAGTATGGATACCTCCAAAAATCTTACCGTAACTGCTGACGGCAAAACCCTTGATACGATGAATTTCCGTTATCTCGTGCAGGTGTTTATGAACATCACCCGTTACGGC
>JAZNXY010000053.1:0-14543 GCA_045594105.1 Acutalibacteraceae bacterium
AGAGCCGCAGGATATTTGCATTGCTGTAGAGCGTGGTATCGATTTTCTCAAAAAAGAGATGGAAATCGACATACAAACGGAGGAAGGTGTCGTAAAGCATATTTCCTTTACATGCAATGGAGACGTAAGAACCGCACTGAATACCATAGAAAACTGTATCAACGCATCCATACCGAACGAAAACGGTGATATTTTTGTCACCATGGAAACGGCGGCACAGATGACCGGACGCAGTGCGGTGCGGTATGACAAAAACGGAGAAGAGCATTACGATATTTTGTCTGCATATCAAAAATCTATGCGTGGCTCTGACCCTGATGCCGCTTTGCACTATCTTGCACGGTTGCTGGAGGCAGGTGACCTGCCTTCTGCGTGTCGTCGGCTGATGGTGTGTGCGTGCGAGGACGTAGGGTTAGCATATCCGCAGATTATGCCTATTGTGAAGGCGGCTGTCGATATTGCTTTGCAGGTAGGTATGCCTGAAGCTGCTTTGCCTCTGGCCGATGCGGTCATTATGGTGTGTCAGGCACCGAAATCGAATGCGGGTCACGATGCGATTCACGCAGCTATGCAGGATGTCCACAACGGACAAACCGGTGCGGTGCCTCGCCAATTACAAAACAAACACTATGACGGTGCGGAAGTGGAACGCAAGGGACAATTCTATTTATATCCACACGATTATCCGCACCATTGGGTAGAACAACAGTATCTACCAGACGCAATAAAGGATAAAGTATACTACGTGCCGGGCGACAACAAAACCGAGCAGGCATTTGCAGCATACTGGGATGCTATTAAGAAAAAGGGAAAGAAACTGACGTGAAAACTGTTATCACTTGTATCAATTCTAAGTTTATACATTCCTCATTGGCCCCATGGTATTTGCTGTCGGGTGTACGTACATATGCAAAACTGTCGCATCATGCGTTTGTGCGTGAGTTTACCGTAAATCAAAATGTTACCGACGTTGTCGCTGCACTGGCGGCGGAAAAAGCTGATTGTTATGCGTTTTGCGTATACATATGGAATGTGCGCTTTTTGAAAATGTTACTGCCGCTTTTACGAGCGGCAGTTCCTGCATCTGTTATTATTTTAGGCGGCCCCGAGGTGTCGCATCGACCTCAAAACGCCTTAGAGGAATTGGGTGTTGACTATATCTGCATCGGTGAAGGGGAGCGGTCTTTTCCTGCGTTGTTGGATGCTATAAAAGAACAAACGCCGTTATCCGCTCTCGCCGGTATATGTTTTTATGAAAACGGTATCTATCACGTAACACCGCCGCTTGCGACAGATATCCCGCCTACGCCGTTCGTGCCCGAATATTTTGAAACACTCAATAATCGTATTGCGTATATCGAAGGGTCACGAGGGTGTCCGTTTTCCTGCGGATTTTGCTTATCCGGACGGGATGATTGTCTGCGGTTATTTCCGTTGGAACGGGTAAAAGCGGATATTTTACGGTTGGCGGTGTCAGGCGCAAAAACCATCAAATTTGTTGACCGCACTTTTAACTGTCACAAAAAACGCTGCGAAGACATTCTGCGTTTTATTCTTTCAGAGTACGGCAAAGGAATTCCTACCGACCTATGTTTTCATTTTGAGGTAGCGGCGGATTTGTTCGAGCAAGAAACGTTAGAGCTGCTTGCCACCGCCCCAAAAGGTCTTTTTCAGATGGAGGCAGGGCTGCAGAGCTTTCATCAGCCCACGCTGACGGCTGTTACCCGCAAGACCAATATAGATTCTATCTGCAAAAATGTGCAAACAATATTGGCGGCGGGCAATATACATCTGCATATTGATTTGATAGCGGGGCTGCCGTACGAGGATTTTCATACATTCCGTGAGTCGTTTAACAAAGCGTACGCCTTGCAACCGCATATGCTACAGCTCGGGTTTTTGAAACTCTTACACGGTTCGGCATTGCGTGAAGCGGCAAAGCAGTATGGATATTGCTACGGTACAGAGGCACCGTACGAGGTATACCGTTCTCACGAGATGACCGAACAGGAGTTTTTGAAATTACACGCCATAGAGGATGTGTTAGAACGACTGTATAACAGCGGCAGGTTTATGTTTACGCTGCAATACGTATTAAAAACAACAGATATGACTCCGTTTGACCTGTTTGCTGCTTTTGCGGAATATCTGGAACAACAATCCGTTCACGCAGATACCGTATCGCTAGATACGTATATTAGTTATGTTTGGACCTTTTTCTCTGCGCTGCCGCAGATTGATCGGAATACGTTATGGGATGCATTGGTATTGGATTGTTATTCATCAAGACAAATACACCGTTTACCGCCATGTTTATTTTCGAAAGATGCACGTATAGCTAAAATCAACCGCCAGCTCGGAAAAAGCGGTGTAAAACGTGGCATTGCTGTGTTGAAATCCAAAGTAAATACGGTCGCAGTGGTAGAATATACCGACCGCGACCGCGTGACAAGCAGATACCCTTTACAGGTGTTTCCGCTCGGTGTATTTGATATTTAAGGGTTTAACGAAGAATATATTGTGTCAGACGACCTTCGTGGCATAATGTCCCGCAGGTCGTCTTTTGTTATAATACCGAACAAGAATGAAAGTGTAAAAAAGAGTACCGTGATGGTGATAATACCTGCTGTTACACGCAATATGGGCGTGTCTATAGTTTTTACATTGTGCAACAAAAGCCAACCGCCGGCGGCGGAAAAAATGATAAAAATAGGTTGTAAAATCCACCGACCCCATTGGATACGCACCCCTGTGACCTTCAGTAATCTCTGCAGATTCAGATAGGAGGTAAGCAGGTTACTAAGTACCATAATGAACAAAAATCCTCCCATGCCTTTACGGGGAACGAGAACAACAATCAGTAAAATACGTGCCGCAGAGTCTAAAATATTGTACCACAGAGAGCTCATTTGTTGATTAAGTCCTTTTAACATACCGTCTACGATGCTTTCAAGATACATAATTGGCATCAGCGGTGCCAGAACACGCAGTAAAAAGCCAACATCACGGCTATTATACAGGATTTCCCCAAAATCATACGCAAACACTGTAAATAATCCGCTCAGCCAGATAGACATCAGCAGGGTGACACGTAATGCTTTCCCGACAGCACGGTTTACTTTCTGCTTTTCACCTAAGGTGTGTGCCTCGGACAATTCGGGAATGAGTAATGTAGATACCGAGGAAAGGAAGGAAGAGGGGAAAAACAGTAACGGCAAAGCCATGCCCTTTAACATGCCGAATTGCTCTAATGACGTTTGTGTAGTGCCGCCAAAAGCGGTCAGCTTTTGCGGTACAAGCATATTTTCAACGGTGCGTAACCCTGAGTTCAGATATCTTCCGGCAGTTATTGGTGCAGCTATGTCTAACAAGCGATGTAAAACACTGTGTTTTTTCTGTATACAATGCGTTGGTTTTAAGGTTTTTATGTTTTGTAAATCACAAAAATATCCGACTATCATTATAAGTGATGACAGAATCTCGGCAAAACCGTCACCGAGGATGACCGCCAAACACGCAGATTCCACAGTATCATTTAAGATCTGCAAAAAAACAAAGATAAAACCGATACGTGCGATTTGTTCGGTAATTTGAGCAACGGAAGGCAATACGGTTTTTCTGCGTGCCATAAAATAGCCGCGCAGACAGGAGGTGACCCCCATAAACGGTAAGCTGATACCGAGTGCCTGCAATGACGGCAAAGCACGTATGTCTTTCAGAAAACGTGTAGCGACAGGGTTGGCAAGCATAAGAATGGACACAGCAGAAACAGCACCCGCCGCTATGCACAGCGGTACGGCACGACGTAAAACTCGCCTCACCGTACGTGCCGAGCCGCATACCAATTCATCTGTTACCAATCGTGCTACCGCTGTACAAATCCCCGTAGAAGCAAAGGTGGATAACAACACGTAAACAGAAAAAACCAGCTGGTATAAGCCCATACCTTCCGCACCGATACGTCCTGACAGGTAAATGCGGAAAATAATGCCGATAGCACGTAAAACAAGTGCTGTTGCAGTCATCACTGTCGCATTTTTCATAAATTCCTTTTGTTGCATAGCTTCACCTAATTGGGATTGGTTCTTTCTACAGTAAGGTCATATACCAAATCATTGTATAATGCGGTAATGCGATTCCACGTTCTGCGGTCGGTAACCCCTGTGATTGGCAGCCCTACTACACGTTGCATCGAACGAACAGCTTGGGCTGTACTGTCGGTATATTCCGCACTGACGGTCGGAAAGGGAATATTCCGAAAAACCGTAGCAATGCTTCTTAACATAATGTTTAGGAAATATACGGCATCTTCTATATCTCCTGTCCGCAAGGCAACACCGTCTCCCGGTCGAAACGCAAAAATCGGGATGACCGCCATATCCTTTTCTCTAGATGTATTATAGGTATCAATCAATCTGTCGTATGTGTTCCTGTCTACTGTACCTGTTATCGGTAAACCGTATGCCTGCTGAAAGCTCTGTACCGCTTGGGTGGTAGCAGGACCGAAAACACCGTCAACCGACACATTGGAGACGCCGTTACGATTGATTTCCAGTTCACGTAACATCTTTTGTATCTCTTCAATATAGATACGTCCCTCTTGGGTTATATCGTTATCCGGAAAAGGTTTGAATATCATACCGCATCCTCCGTATGTACAATACCGCTGTGTTGATCGGCACGCTTGTTGTTACCGTTACGTAAATCTGCGTAAAGCGAGGCAATGCTGTTCCAGGTGGCAGGCCCTACAACGCCGTTGACCTCTAAACCGAAGGTACGCTGAAATGCTTCTACCGATGCGGCAGTTTGATTACCGAATACACCTGTAATAGGAACAGCCGGGATTTCGGGATACACTTCAGAAATGTAGGTCAGATATTCCTGCAAGGTGGATACGGCATCTGCTTGTGTCCCTTGCCTTAAGACAAAACCGGGGTAAACCGCAACACCGCCTTCCAAGCTGTTAGTGGTCGCTATAATGCCACGATAGACACGGTATAACGATTGCCATGTATTAATCCCCACAATGCCGTCTATCGGCAAGCCAACCGTTTGCTGAAAAGCTCTCACGGCTGCTTCTGTGGGGGTATCGTATGTACCGGTTATCTCAATTTGCGGTACGGTATCGTAAAACTCACCGACTACCGCCAAAAAATACTGTAAATTGCGCACGTTAAGGCCGCTGTCTCCGCTTTGCAAAACACCCGGAAACTCTTTGGAAATTTCTTCGGTGGAAATCCCTTCGGAATCCAATTCGGACAGTCGTTTTACACCATTGTAAATGCGTACAATTTTATACCACGTGGCAGGTCCAATGATGCCGTCGGGGGTCAGGTTAAAAATACGCTGAAACTCCTTGACTGCGGCTTCGGTTTCCTGCCCGAAAATCCCGTCGACAGGATTGATTTTCGGAATGGCGGGATAATTGCGGGATATGCGGTTTAACTGCACCTGTTTAAAACGGACCTCGTTACCCGCTTCTCCCAGACGTAGCGGCTGACCGGGATAGGAGGGCCCTGCCGCCTGTACAGGGGCGTTTTCCACAATAGCAATGTCATCTCCATAATAGTTTTGCAGAATTTCAAAAGGGGAGAGACCGCTTTCTGCCAGAGGAACAGTACCCCATTGAGACAATCCTTCGCAGGTGCTGGTTGTGCCATTACAATACTGCGTAAAATACGGCTCAACCGACCCTTCCCGTATGACATAGCTGTTAAAGATTTCATCCACAATGCGACTGATATTTTCAAAGATATTACGATTGGGAACAAATGCCTGGTCATAACGGGTGGTGTTTGTTATATCAAAGTTATATCCTTGACTTGGATACCACTCGGTATATACACGGTTCAGTGCATAAGAAATCTGTGCATAGATATTCGCACGAATTGCACTCTCGGGCCAGGTGGGATATATCTCGCTGGAAGCTACATTTTTGATGTAATCGGGAAAGGAAAGGGTTACATTTTCTGCAGCAGCATTCGGTGCACCCAGATGTACTGTGATGGTTTCGGGGATAAACGGTTCACCGTTCATTTTGCTGCCCCCTTTGCGTTGCGTTTTTGCTGACCTCAGGAGCACCTTCCGTATACACTTGCTCACGGTTAGAAGTGTCTCCTTCGGTTATGGGTATCAGATCTACCGGTTGTACTGCAGTAATACCCCCATACATGGGTATTTCACGCAGCAAAATCGGATAAAAACCATCGGCACGTACGTACATATTGTAATATGTAAACGGCGTGGCATTGTCGGGTGATAAAGAATAGACAGCACTGACTGCGGGCAAAGTAAATAAAGGAGAATATCCGCTTATATCGGTACGTGCCACCTGCTCAAGCAGCTCTTCCTCATTGATAATACGTGTAATAATCACCTGTGCATTGGACACGGGCAATGCTCCTCTTGCTGTGGTAACAAAAGCTTTCAGATATCCCAAAGACATTTCCTGCGGTGGCGGTGCACTCGGCGGTAAAACCTCGCCTTCGACATCATATAGAGGGAAAGGCGGGAGCGTAGTTGGCGGCGGTGTAGGTGCCGCATCTGTTTGTCCTTGCATTTCTTCATTTACGGCATTGTTTTCTGCTTGTGCTGCGGTTAGATTGTCGGTTGGTGCGACAGGCGTTTGTTCTAAATCCTCATCAGCATCCGGCTGCGGCACCTGCGTATCAAGCGGTGCCATTACAGGCGTTGCTTTCTCTGTCCGTTCGTCGTGCTTTCGCTTCATTGCGAGCATTTCTTCATTGTAGCGGCGAATCAGTTCGTCTACGGGAACGGTTATATCTTCTCTAGCCATACCTTTTCTCCTTTCAGAGAGTGAGATACTTAACGTATACGTGAAAGAAGAGGAGAATATGCAAAAGCGCGGTAATGCTGTTACACATTACCGCGCTTTTTTTGATTTATCAGAAGGTTTTTACCAGCTCTTTGAGATACGCTCGGAAGTCTGTACCAATTTCAGGGTGGGTGAGAGCCACTTCACAGGCGGCTTGCATAACACCTAATTTGTTGCCCATATCATAGCGTGTTCCAACGTAATCCACGCCAATCATGCCCTTGGTTTTTGCAAGCTGCATCATAGCATCGGTTAACTGGATTTCCCCGCCTGCACCGGGCGGGGTGTTATCAAGGATATCAAAGATTTCTGCAGGCAACACACAGCGGCCCAGTATGGAGTACAGAGACATGATCTGGTCGGGCTGCGGTTTCTCAATCATATCGGTTACCGAGAAAACACGATCACCTAAAGGTGAAACCTCTAAAGAACAGTATTTAAGAATTTGTTCAGGAGTTACCTCTTTAATACCCACAACGCCCTTGCCGTGCTGTTCATATGCACGGCAAAGCTGTCCACAAACCGGGTCTTCGCTCAAGATGACATCATCACCGTACAAAACAGCGAACGGCTCATTACCAACAAAACTGCGTGCACAGGAAATGGCGTGACCTAAACCTTTGGTCTCTTTCTGACGAATAAACGTAATGTTCGCCAAATTGGCACTGGCACGAACCTGCTCTAAAACGGCAGTTCTGCCACTGGCTTCCAAACGTGTCTCCAACTCAATGGCATGGTCGAAATGGTCCTCAATCAAACCCTTACCACGATTGGTGATAATCAGAATATCCTCAATACCTGCGGCAACCGCTTCCTCGACGATATACTGAATGGCGGGCTTGTCTACAATAGGCAACATTTCTTTTGGCATCACCTTGGTGATAGGCAAAACACGGGTACCGAGTCCCGCTGCGGGAATGACTGCTTTACGAACTTTCTGCATTTTTATCCTCCTACATCATAAACCACATGTTTCCAAAGGTTGAAATAATATATAAAACAGCATAGGCGATGGCACCTAATACCATTGCACCGCCACCAAGTCGGGATAAGGCGAAGTCAGAACCGTTTTCTGCTTTCCATTTTGCGATTCTTTTCTTGGCGATTCCAAAGTACAGATGATTACCTAAAAGACCAAAGAAAATACGAATCAGCAATTGTATGACCGAACAAAGCAGAATAATCATTTCCCAACGTACAAACAAGGGATCGCTGACGAATTGCTGCATAAGTGCCGCCAATTCCGTGTATTCCGTGATGGTCGAAGCACCGAGATATCCGTAAAGGAAAAAGGTGGTGCAAAACGTTTGCAGTACCTCAAACAACAGTACAATTGTGCCATACAGATATTGCTTGCGGTACCAGAGCCAATACGGTGTCAGCAGAAAAGCTGCCCAATTCCAGCTGACCGCAGTTTCCTGTCGGTACAGTTTTTTGAAGCGAAGCAGATAGTAATGTGCGTTTTGACCGACAAACACACGTAAATCTCGGGCTTTTACACCGTCGATTTCTTCGTTATCATCCATATATGTCTGGCGGTCCGGTGCAGTAAAAGGACGATACTCACGGTAATCGTTGCCCGAAAAATGTTGCTGCTGTGCGCTTTGCCATTCTTCCGCTTCCAAGGCGTGTCCGCAGTGGGAACAAAACTCTGCAAAAGCCGAGTTTTTGGTACCGCAGTGCGCACAAACGTGTGTTGTGTCAACAGAAGTGTTCTCAGCAGCACCTTCTTTTGCAGCGGCTGCAGCGGCTTTTTCACGGCTCCACTGTTCGGGTGTGTTATGTGCACTCGCATAGAAGCACTGTTTTTGCTTCTTCCAGCAAGCTCTATGATGCGGTGCACCGCAATCCGGACAGGTAACGATATCATCAGTATCTTTGAACGGTTGCTCACACACGGGACAGGAATATCCTTCGTAGAAAAACATACAAATCCTCCGTTTGTCATCTATACGCTTATTGTACCTTTTTCAAACGATTTGTGCAAGTGTTTTTACTACTATTTATAATTTATTAAAAAATGAGAGTATGTAATTGATATTTGAGAGAAAAAGCAGTATAATACAGAAAATGGTTTCAAATGAGGTGCTCAACATATGGAATATATAAAATCATGCGCTAAAGCACTGTGCGATGCTGTCGGTGTGGGCGGAGAAAGACAGGTATGCGAACAAGCACAATTGTTGTTAAAACCGTATACGAAGGATATTTCTGTCGATGCTATGGGAAACATTATCGCTACTATCCCAAGCGGTGTGGCAGATGCCCCTGTTGTTTTGTTGGAAGCACACATGGATGAAATCGGCTTTGTTGTTACCACCGTTACCGAAGATGGCTTTTTGCAGGTTGCCTGCTGCGGTGGTGTAGATAAACGTTGCTTGACAGCTGCACCTGTCACGGTATGGACCGAATGCCCCTTAAACGGTGTATTTTGCTCCACACCACCGCATTTGAACAAAGAAAAAGAGAATAATAAAGTGCCCGATGAACAGGATTTGTATATCGATTTGGGATTACCTGCAGACGAAGTCAAAAGGTTGGTAAAGCCGGGTACACGTGTTTCCTTTGCCGCTAATTTTGCGGAGATGACAGGGGAGTGTATCACGTCAAAAGCACTGGATAATCGAGCGGGTATGACCGCTATCTTATACGCATTATCTTTGTTAAAAAATAATCCTTCTCCATACAATATAACGGTATTGTTTTCTGTGCAGGAGGAGCTCGGTTGCCGTGGCGCACAGACGGGCAGCTTTGCAGTAGATGCGGATTTTGCGATTGTTACAGACGTAAGCTTTGCACATACCCCTGACAGTAAAAAAGAGCTTTGCGGAGAGCTTGGTGAAGGGGCGATGATAGGTGTTGCTCCTACCTTGTCGCAAGAGCTTTCCGCACGTATACAACAAATTGCTGCCCAAAGCAGTATTCCGTATCAGATTGAGGTTATGGGCGGAAAAACGGGGACAGATGCAGACGTTATTAGTGTTTCCCGCCATGGTATTCCTACGGCTTTGCTGTCGATACCGTTACGGTATATGCATACACCTGTCGAAACCGTAAGCTGCAAAGATATTGCCGCTGTCGGTACGTGTATGGCGGCATATCTCCGGAAAGGGTGGGAAGAATGAAAGCGTTATTGAAAACATTGTGCGAGCTTGACGGTGTATCCGGCAGGGAAGAAGCAGTCAGAAGATACATTCTTGATACGCTTTCTACCTTCAAAACACCGATGCAGGTTTCTGTTGATCCTTTGGGTAATGTTATTTGTCGGTTGATTGGAGAAAAACGTCCCAACAAACGAATAATGCTGTGTGCACACATGGATGAAGTAGGACTGATCATTACGTCTGTGACGAATGACGGCTTTTTACGTTTTGAAACGGTTGGTGGCATCAGTGATGCGGCTTTATACGGTAAACGTGTGAGAATCGGCGGAATCGTCGGCGTTATCGGCTGTAAAGCCGTTCACCTTTGCAGCAAAGAGGAAAAAGAAAAGATACCCCAAAAGCATGAACTGGTGATAGATATCGGTGTGTCCGCCGAAATTGCCAAAACACTGGTAAAACCGGGTGACGTTGCGGTGTTTGATGCACCGGTCACACAATTACAGTCATTGGTTATGGGAAAAGCAATTGACGATCGTATCGGCTGTGCCCTGCTTTTACAATTGGCAGAAAAACAACCCTTGTACGATATAACGTTGGCTTTTACCGTGCAGGAAGAGGTTGGTACACGTGGTGCAGGACCTGCGGCATTTACAGTGGCACCGGATATGGCACTGGTTATTGAAACAACAACAGCTGCGGATGTTGCAGGTATTACGGAAGGCAACCATGTTTGTAAGGTCGGGAACGGTCCCGTTATTTCTTTTATGGATCGTCATACCTTATACGATGCGGATTTGTATACTGAAATTCGTAACCTCGCAGATGCAAACAATATTCCGAATCAAACCAAAACACTTGTTGCGGGCGGTAACGATGCAGGTGCTATACAAAGAACAGCAGCCGGTATTCGTGTTGCAGCAATCTCGGTGCCTTGCCGATATTTGCACTCCTCGGCTTGTGTTTGCTCTTTGACGGATGCGGAAAATCTACAACGACTGTTGCACATCTTAGTGGAGGTGTTGCCGCAGTGATCCGTTTACTCAAAGCGGAGACTCTGCCTTCTTTTGAGGTGAATTGGCAGAGTACATATATTACATCACGCTATTTGGCGTACGGTAGCGATGCTGCTTTTGCACCGTTTTATATAGATGAACATAATACCGTTTTATCTGTACTAAACGGTCACGGGATTTTATATGCCACACAGCCGGATATCGAAGAGTGGACGTGCTTTTTGGCTATGCATCCTGATATCACCACGGTTACTGCCTCTGCAGAGATTGCCAAAACTTTGGCAATCACATTACAACAACCAATAACAGGGAAAAAGGTTATGCGTTTGACCACGAATTTGTCTGTTCCCACAGCAGCGGTAACAGAACAGATGCCACGACAGATATATCCGCTGTTATCTGAGGTTTTCGGGAGTACAATGCCCGCCTTTGATGATTGGTATGTAGATGTTTCTCACCGCTTGCGGCACGATAATTGTACAGTGGCAGGCATTACGTGGGACGGACAAACGGTGTCTACCGCTATGACCGTGGCACAAACGGGACAGGCGGTTGTTATCGGTGCGGTCGCAACTGCCCAAAAGGCGAGAAAGCGGGGTTTTGCGGCACAATGCATTGCATATCTCGCCAATAAACACGCAGGAAAAGAAATTATGATTTCTCCGAAAAACCCGTACGCAGAGCAACTCTACACGGAAATGGGATTTACTGTTACCGATACTATAGCACAAATTAACACAAAGGAAGAAGATTAAAGATGGATACTACATTTTTTCAGTTTGACAGCAAACTGATTGCATTGGCAAATGATATTGAACACGGTCTGAAAACACGTTTTGCGGAAATTGATGCGGTGACAGAATACAATCAACACAAGGTGCTGTCGGCATTTATTCGTCACGGTGTGAGCGAAACGCATTTCACGCCAACCACAGGTTACGGCTACGGTGACCGCGGCAGAGATAAGCTGGACGAAGTGTTTGCGGATATTTTCGAAACCGAAGATGCCCTTGTCAGACATAGTATTTTGTCTGGTACACATGCAATTGCAATTGCTTTGTTTGGTATACTGTGTCCAGGTGATATTCTGTTGGCTGCTACAGGCAGACCGTATGACACGTTACACCAGGTAATCGGTATTAACGAGAAAAATCCCGGCTCTTTGGCGGAAATGGGTGTGGAATACAAAGAAGTATGCTTAAATGATGCAGGAAAACCCGATTTAGAGGGTATTACAGCAGCTTTACAGGCGTATCCTGCCATCAAAATGGTACATATTCAACGATCCAAAGGATATGCTACCCGTCCTTCGTTACACGTTGACGAGATAGGGGAGATAGTACGTGTTGTACGTAGTGTACGTCGGGATGTTGTGATCTTTGCAGATGATTGTTACGGTGAATTTGTTGAAAAGCATGAGCCGACAGCGGTTGGTGTAGATCTGATGGCAGGTTCGCTGATTAAAAACGCCGGTGGCGGTATCGCTGAAAACGGCGGTTATATTTGCGGCAAAAGAGAGCTTGTGGAACGCTGCTCATTCCGTATGACAACACCCGGTCTCGGCAGAGAAATCGGTGCTTCACTCGGTCATAATCGCACATTGTTTATGGGCTTGTTCCATGCGCCGCATGTGACGGGTGAAGCGTTGAAAACCGCTGTATTTGCTGCGGCACTTATGGAAAAAATGGGCTTCAAGGCAATGCCCGCAGCAATGGATCCTCGTGCAGACATCATAGAAACACTGTATTTGGAAACACCCGAGGCGCTAATCGCTTTTTGCCGTGGCTTACAGGGTGGTTCGCCGGTGGATGCGTTTGTTGTACCCGAACCGAGTGAAATGCCCGGCTATGACAGCGATGTGATTATGGCAGCCGGGGCATTTACTATGGGTGCTTCTATTGAATTGTCAGCAGATGCACCTTTGAGAGAACCGTTTGCGGTATTTATGCAGGGAGGACTGCAGTATCATTCCGGCAAGATCGGCATCTTAAGCGCCGCACAAAAACTTTTAGATGAAGGTATTGTAAAGCTGTAATTTAAAAATCCTTTCTCGATATCACAATTCGAGAAAGGATTTTTTCTTTTTTAACCACGAAAGAGAAGAAAAGCCCTTGACACCTGTCCTCCTATCTGTTATACTATAACTAAACAAAATGAATATTTTGTTTAGTTAAGGGGAGGGCAAAATGGAATATTGGGCTGAATATGGGCTTTTCCCGTGTTACCGTGATGTATCCTGCCTTTGCCTGCTACAACGTATTTGTTGTTACAGAATAATCTGTTATGTATATACATTTCTCTTTGTAAAAAATATTTTTTCTTTCACACTGTTTTCTTCTTATACTTTTATGTTTTTTACAACGGTTTTCAATTTGTCGGAAAACAGCAACTTTTTTTATTGTTTCAAACGTACACTGTATCATTTGAAACAATTAAAATCGCTCCAGAGCAGAGTTTATTTTTCTAAAAAAACCATTAGATCCGTTATCGTGATATTTTTGCAAAAAAAGCTAACAAACCGAAAGGAATGTTAAACTTTTATGCAGTAAATGATCTTAGTTGAACGCAGCTTATATAATCGCACCTCTTAAGTTATGTACCGTAAACGCAATTACGGCGATACCCTATTCTGTTACGGGGGCGTATATTTTATAAGAATTATGTATTTCAATAGAAGCTATATTTCATTTTTCGTTTGCGTGTTGTTCCCTTTTTACATTGTGAAACTGTTTCACGGAGGATATAGAAAATGAAACAAGAATATTTTCAGCAGGCACCCGAAGTGTTAAAAGGTTTTCTCGGATACATGGAAACCGTCAAAGGTCGTTCGGCAACGACGGTGAATGAATATTTTACGGATTTGCGGTTGTTTTTTCGCTTTTTGAAGCAACAACGAGGTCTTGTCCCCCATGATATGCCCGAGGAAGAAATCTCGATTTTAGACGTAGATATTGCTTTGCTGCGCACGGTAACACTGAATGATTTATATGAGTTTATGAATTATTTACGTTCCGAACGTGACAATTCCAATACCAGCCGTGCACGCAAGACCTCTTCCCTACGCCGCTTTTTTAATTATCTTACGGAAAATGTACAACTGCTCGAAAGTAACCCTGCACGCAATTTGAGCACCCCGAAAACCGCAAAAACATTGCCGAAATATTTATCATTAGAACAGTCGATTGAGCTGTTAAAAGCAACAGGCGGCGGAGAATATGCCGCACGTGATTTTTGTATGATTGTTTTATTACTCAACTGCGGTTTGCGTCGTGCAGAACTTGCCGGCATCAACATACGAGATATTCGTGACGATCATACGTTATTAGTGCGAGGAAAAGGTAACAAGGAACGTGTTATTCACCTAAATACCGCTTGTATAGATGCCATTCGTGAATATCTGAAGGTAAGACCAAAAGACGGTGTGAAAGACCGTCAGGCACTGTTTTTGAGCCATAATAAGCAACGTATCACCTTACAAGGTGTGCATTATGTAATAAAAGGATACTTAAAAGCGATTGGTCTTGAAGATTTATCCACGCATAAATTGCGTCATACAGCGGCAACCTTGATGTATCAGCAAGGCGGCGTGGA
>JAZNXY010000054.1:0-4934 GCA_045594105.1 Acutalibacteraceae bacterium
ACAAGCGATAACCGTCACGCGTGCCAACTCCATCACCGCAAACAATGCGGGGGTAGACATAAACTGTGCAGCAAGGGAACTAACGTCTAAAAGCAACATTCCCAACGGCACAAACGCCACCACGCGATTTTCAAAAAAGTGTGTTTTATTGAACACATATAAAAAGGCGAGAGCCATGACGGCAAGCTGTAATACATTCCACATAATTGTTTCCTCCGGTTGTGCATTTATCTTCCGTTCGGAAAAGACGAACACTTGTTCCGAACGTTCGTTCGATTTGATTATAACGCGTTTTTTTGAAAAATCAAGTCTTTTTTTGAAAAAAGTCGAAAAAATTTTGAAAACGCAGAGGGATTGCCAGAAATGTGCCGCAATCCCGCACTTTTTTCGCTTTTTCGACCTTCTCTACGTGTTAAAATGGCTATACGGTCTCTTTACAGGTCGTTTTTTGTGCGAAATATACATATTTTACCAAAAAAGTTTTATGATCTTGCTATCTTTTTTACAAAAGGTGACCTTGCATTTTGCAAAATTATCTGTTAACATATATGTAGAAGCCGTGCGCCTGTTGACAGGCGGTATATTTTTCATATACAACACATAGGTTTTATGTTGGACGAGCAAAAATAAAGAGGGAGGATTTTTATGTTTCGCAAACAAGAATGTGTCGCCATGCTGTTGGCTGGCGGCCAGGGCAGCCGTTTGTATGCGCTTACCCGCCGTATCGCAAAACCTGCGGTACCGTTTGGCGGTAAGTACCGTATTATCGACTTCCCGTTATCCAACTGCATCAATTCGGGTATTGAAACGGTGGGCGTGTTGACGCAGTACCAGCCGCTCGAGCTGAGTGACTATATCGGCTCGGGTCAGCCGTGGGATTTAGACCGTATGGATGCCGGTGTGCATCTGCTGTCTCCGTATCAGAGAAATGCAGGTGCCGACTGGTATAAAGGCACCGCAAACGCCATTTATCAGAACCTGAACTTTATTGAGCGGTATGACCCCGATTACGTATTGGTGCTGTCGGGCGACCACATCTATAAGATGGACTATGCTGCGATGATCGAAGCACATAAAGAGAAGGATGCTGCCTGTACGGTAGCCGTTCTGGAAGTGGAGATGGAAGAAGCATCCCGCTTTGGCATTCTCAACACCAATCCCGACGGCTCTATTTATGAGTTCGAGGAAAAGCCGAAAAACCCGAAGAGCAATCTGGCATCTATGGGTATTTATGTGTTCGATTGGAAAAAACTTCGTTACTATCTCGAAGAGGACGAAAAAGATCCCAATTCGAGCAATGACTTTGGCAAAAACGTCATCCCTGCGATGCTGAACGGCGGCGAACGCATGTTCACCTATCGCTTTGACGGATATTGGAAGGACGTCGGTACCATCGACAGTTTGTGGGAGGCAAATATGGACCTCCTCAATCCGCATGTGCCGCTGGATTTGTCCGATCCGAAATGGCGTATTTATTCCCGTACCACCGGTCTGCCGCCGCAGTATATTGCGGATTCGGCCAAGGTGCAGAACAGTATGATTTCAGAAGGCAGCAACATCTACGGTGAAGTAGATTTCTCGGTTATTTTTGCGGGTGTTACAGTAGAAGAGGGTGCGGTGATCCGTGATTCCATTCTGATGCCCGGCACCCACGTCAAGAAGGGCGCACACGTACAGTATGCCATTTTGGCGGAAAATACCGTTATCGAAGAAAATGCCTCTGTCGGTGAACGTCCCGAGGACTGCAAAGACCTCGCCGATTGGGGTGTGGCGGTTATTGCGGAAAATATCCGCGTAGGCAAAAACGCATCGGTTCCTGCCAAGGCCATGGTAGAAGCCGACGTGGAAGGAGGGGAATAATATGATCAAGAATCAGACAATGGGTCTTTTGTTCCCGAATATGGGCGACGGTATGCTGAAGGATATTACCAACCTGCGTTCCATCGGTTCCGCACCGTTCGGCGGTCGTTACCGTCTGATTGACTTTGCGCTGTCCTCTATGGTCAACGCAGGCATTTCTAAGGTGGGTGTTATCACCAAGAAGAATTATAATTCTCTGATGGACCATCTCGGCTCCGGCAAGGCATGGGATTTGTCCCGTAAGAATCAGGGCCTCTACTATCTGCCGCCGCTCGGCTCGGACGATTTGTATGAAGGCCGTATTTCCTCGCTTGCGGATATTTTGTCCTTCCTGCGTGCCTCCAAAGAGGAAATCGTGGTGTTGTCCGACTGCTACACGGTGGCGAACATCGATTTGGACAAGATGGTGAAAGCGCATCTTGACAGCGGTGCAGACGTTACCCTCGGTTATGTGAAAACCACCTTAAAAGGTGCTGCAGACCGTATGATGGTGTGGACCGAAGAAAACGGTCGTGTATCCGACATTGTCTTTAACCAGGCGGAAACCGCAGAGGGCAATTTCGGTATTGGTTTGTACGTTATCAGCAAGGCATATCTGATGCAGATGGTGAAGGATGCCGTTGGTCGCAACCAGATGCATTTTGAACGGGATATGCTGCAAAAGCACCTTGGTGCTATGTTTGTTTTGGGTTATGAAATCAAAGAAAGAGCGATGATTATCCACTCCCCCGAGCAGTACTTTGCCGCAAATACGGCACTGCTGCAGCCGGAGGTGCGCAACGAGATTTTCCTGGGCGGACGTCCCGTTTATACCAAGGTACGTGACTGTGCACCTGCGAAATACGGCTTGTACAGCACGGTCAGCAACTCGCTTGTAGGTGACGGTGCGGTTGTGGACGGCACTGTAAGAGATTCGGTCATTTTCCGTGACGTGGAAATCGGTGAAGGTGCGGTCGTGGAAAACTGCGTGATTATGCAGGGCGCTTCTATCGGTCAGAATGCGGTTTTGCGTAATCTTATCATTGATAAGAATGTTGTGATTAAGACGGGTAAAACGTTGCAGGGCTGCGACACCTATCCCATTTACATCGCTAAGAACAGCATTGTCTGAGGAGGTCTCTCGCTATGAAAGTTTTATATGCTGCCAGTGAAGCGCTGCCTTTTATTGCGTCGGGCGGATTGGCTGACGTTGCGGGCTCTTTGCCTGTGGCAATGCGTAAACGTCTTGTCGGTTGCCGTGTGGTTTTGCCGCTGTATGATTCTATTCCGCAGGAAATGCGTGAAACCATGACCTTCGTCACCAGCATTTCGGTGCCTGTGGCATGGAGACGGCAGTATTGCGGCATTTTTGAAGCAAAATACAAGGGTGTTATCTATTATCTGCTGGATAACCAATACTATTTCAAACGGCAGGGTCTTTACGGCCATTATGACGATGCCGAACGCTTTGCGTTCTTCTCCCGTGCGATTCTCGAAATGATGCCGGCGCTGGATTTTTATCCGGACATTCTGCATCTTAACGATTGGCAGACTGCGTTGGCACCCGTGTACTTTACGCTGTATTACGGTTTCCGTCCCGAGTATCAGAATATCAAGACGGTATTTACCATTCACAATATTCAGTATCAGGGACAGTACAGCATGGACATTCTTGAGGATGTTCTGGGCATTTCCAAAGAAAACAGCAGCATTGTGGAGCACGACGGTGCGGTAAATCTGATGAAAGGTGCTATTGAATGTGCCGACAGGGTTACCACCGTGTCCGAGACCTATGCAAAAGAGATTCTGGATCCGTATTTTTCGCATAAATTGGATCCGATTCTCAAAGAACGATCCTGGAAGCTGTCGGGTATTTTAAACGGTATTGATACCGATGGTTATAACCCCGAAACCGACCCGGCTATCTATGAGCATTATACTGTGGAAACAGTCAAGGAAGGTAAAGCTGCCAACAAAGCGGCATTACAGGAGCGTCTTAATCTGCCGCAAAAGGCGGATGTGCCGCTGATTGGTATGGTGACCCGTTTGGTATCCCATAAGGGTGTTGACCTCGTCAAATACGTATTTGAACGGATTATGCAGGAAGACGTGCAGATGGTGGTACTCGGCTCGGGTGACTGGGCGTTTGAGACCTTCTTCCGTGATATGCAGGACAAATATCCCGAAAAATTCTGCTATTGTGCAGGATTTGTGCCGGAGCTGGCACGTAAGATCTATGCTTCTGCGGACATTTTCCTGATGCCGTCACAGAGCGAACCGTGCGGTCTGGCACAAATGGTGGCTTGCCGTTACGGTACAGTGCCGATTGTGCGTCGTACGGGCGGCTTGGCAGACAGCATCCGTGATTGCGGCGACGGCGAGGGCTTTGGGTTTGTGTTTGATACCTACAATGGCGACGATATGTGGTATGCCATCAGCCGTTCGCTCGGTGCGTATGCCAATAAAGACCACTGGCCGATTTTGGTAGGTCGTTGTATGACCACCGATTTTACGTGGGGTCGTTCTGCGAATGCGTACATCCGTTTGTACCGTTCGCTCGGCAAAAAGTAAGCTATCAGATTCTCAGAAAGAGACGTCTCAACCGAGACGTCTCTTTTTTCATGGAAAGATACAAAATAAGGGAGATGTGTGATTGTGATTTTCCACAAAAAACAGATGTCAGTTTTGTGCTTTCGTAACAACAAAAAAACATTGCTTATTTTAATGTCTTGTGACATATTATATATGCAAGAGGGTATCTCTTAACAGTATCAAACGGCTGTAAGCCGAATATATTTTGCAAGGAGAGAGAAATATGCAAAAGACAAGAACATGGAAACGTGTGAGTGCGGTTATGCTTACGATTGCCATGCTCGTCGGCATGCTGTCTATGCTCGGCGGTTTAGGTTTTACCACCAGTGCGGCAGTGTCCGAAGAACTGAAGTTCAAAGCGAACTTCAGTGACCTTGCAGCGATTGCGGAAGAAGGCGGCGTATACGCTGACGCTACCACCTATCGCGCAGGTTACACCACCGCGACCGATAAAGCGATCGCTGCGTGGATGAATAAGAATTTTGATATGGTAACCGGTTACG
>JAZNXY010000055.1:0-1907 GCA_045594105.1 Acutalibacteraceae bacterium
CTATAACACTCACGTTCATTTTTACCTCAAAACGAAACAGGGTTGCGCACAGCACAACCCTGTTTTTTCATGAAATTTCGGTCAAAACGACATCAAACGGTTCCGGTTACCGTCAGCACACCGATTCCCGGTGTGACAACGTACTGGCCGTCCTCATTCTGTGTGAAGGTGGCGGCAGGAACGGTCAGGCGTCCCGCTACCGTTTGGAAAAGACCCGTGGCCTCGTCGTAGGTGTAATCGGCAGGCTCGGTCAGCGGCTGGCCGTTATAGGTCACGCTGATAATGTCCAAAATAGGATCAAAGGTATCGGTCACCACCAGATTGTCGACGGCCTCGGCGGGGGTATTGCCATTATTTTGCAGCACAAAGGTGTAGGTCAGCTGTCCGTTGCCCACTACCGTATCGGGGCTGATGGCCTTGCTGATGGTCAGCATGGGGCCCGAGGTTGCCGCTACCGTTTCGGTTGCCGTAACCGGCGTATTGAGACCGCCGCCGGTGACGGTAACGGTATTCACGATCGAGCCGTCTGCAGCGGGGGACGCAAAGCCGTTCGCTACGGCCGCATAGATCAGCATGGCGTTGCCGCCTGCGGGAACGGTAATGCCCTCGAAGACGAGAGGCGTCTCACCCGATACCGTGGGATCGGCCTGAAGAACGCCGTTCAAATAATACTGCACCGAGCCGTCCACGTAGGTCAGCGGTACCACCTGCGCCTCGCCCAGCGGATAGGCGCCGAGATCGTCGGTGACCGTCAGCCCCGTATAGGGAAGCGGCCCTGCGTTGACAAGGCTGACCACGTAGGTCACCGCATCACCGGGACGGTAGCTGTCGGGAACCGCCGTTTTGGTAGCCGTCAAGACCTCAAGCAGCTCTCCGCTGACAATGTTGGAGCTGGTTACGTTGTTATTATAGGTTAAGGTTGCCTGATTGAAAAAGGTTGCCATTCTTTTAAGACCTCCTGAATGTTCGGGGCCGTGTGACCCCTTACCGTCAGTCTATGCGCATCCGTCCTGAGGGTGAAAAAACGAGCTTCGCGAAACGCTCCTTCTAATAAGGAAGTTTACTTATGGTACGTAGGTTTGCTACGCTGTAAACAAATAATTATCGCCGACAGAAAATCTGCCGGCGATTGTTTTATTCTGTTCGATAAATTGGAATTGGACGGCATGTTATCTCTGCTTCTTGCTTTTTTCAATTGCGATACTGGAAGTAATGGCATAAATAAGTATGATTATGATAACCACTCCCGCAATGTAAGTTATCCAGCCAACATCAAAAAGTATTGCAAAGCCTATAAGCAAAAATGTAATACCCATAAGAAAAAACACAATTGCAGTCTGACGATAATAGGGCTTTTTATTCATTGTTTCCCGTTCTTTTTTGGATGCATAAATATAGGCATTATTAAACAGAAATCCTTTTTCCAGAAAAGAGCGGATGCTCAAAATAAATAAAAATAACGAAACCATAACAAGTGCAATTGCAACGATGAAATCTCCCATTACTGAATAACCCTCCAAATTCAAGTTGGCATAACTGTTACTGATTATACTACAGGAAATCCCCTCACGCAAGAACAGGGACAGCTGCCGCTGTCCCTGTTTTTTGTTTTGCTTATCCCAGCAGCATATCCATGCCCTGCTGCAGCATATCCGCGGTCAGAGCGCCCTGGGCCCAGGCTACGAAGTACCCTTCCGCATCGATGAAGTAGCTCACCGGCACGGCGCTGACGCCGTATTTTACAGCAGCATCAATGTCCGTATCGTAATACACCGGGAAGGTGTAGCCCTGGTCTGCGATGTAGCCGGAAGCAGATTCCAGGGTTTCCTGGTATCCGTCGGTCAGATTTACAATGAGGAAGTGGATTTCTTCCCCGTAACTTTCAAAGCTTGCCTGAATGTCCGGCA
>JAZNXY010000056.1:0-57332 GCA_045594105.1 Acutalibacteraceae bacterium
TTTGCACCAATCCGTAATTGCATAAAAACACGGTGTGTCGAAAGACACACCGTGTTTTTCATTCTAATCCCAGCAACAAACCGTAGCCGATACCCATTAAGATTTCGGCAACGGTCCAGCCGCTTTCTACGGCACAAGGACCCCAACCTACGTCGTGGGGCATACCGTACGCCTCACGACGCTCAAGGTCAATTCCACGGCACCAAGCACCGTCTAACAGCGGATTTTCGCTCTTCATCTGCACGTTGGTCATAAACGTAACGATTTCCTGCCACAAGGCACGGAACGTGTCGTCTTTTGTCACTTTATAGGCGTATGCAAAAGCCAAAGGCAACCAATTGACCGAATACAACAAGTGTGACCTCATATAAAGCGGCAAGCGGCAGAATCAAACGGCACAGCTCCTGTGTCTCGCTGTACTCACGTTTTCCGCTTCTTTCACCGTAAAGACATCTACCGTAGCAAACTGTTTTAACAAGCCGCATAAATCGTTGCCTTTTTGGGTAATGACCGCAACCTTCATACAAAAACGCCTTAAATACGGGCGACACCCGTTTTTCTTGCCGCATCGGCAACGGCTTTGGCCACCGTTTTGCCGATACGCTCATCAAAGGCAAACGGCATAATGTAATCTTCAGACAATTCCTCGTCGGATACAAGAGAGGCAATTGCGAGAGAAGCCGCCATTTGCATTTCTTCGTTAATATCCGACGCACGCACATCCAAAGCACCTCGGAAGATGCCGGGGAATGCCATCACGTTATTGATTTGATTGGGGAAATCCGAGCGACCTGTACCCACAACACGGGCACCTGCCGCTTTTGCTTTGTCCGGCATAATTTCGGGGACGGGATTTGCCATGGGGAATACGATAGCGTCGGTGTTCATTGAACGGACCATATCTTCGTCCACTACGTTGGGTGCAGATACACCGATAAACACATCAGCGCCCTTGATAGCATCTTTCAATGTGCCTTTTAACAAAGCACGGTTGGTCACCTTGCTCATTTCCGCATGTGCGGCGTTCAAGGTGTCGTCCCCTTCGCAGATAATGCCGAAGCGGTCCACCATGGTGAGATTCTTGACGCCCAGCTTCAGCAGGTGTTTGCCGATAGCGATACCTGCAGACCCCGCACCGTTAATGACACATTTCACTGCACCGATATTTTTCTTGGTCAGACGCAGTGCGTTTAACAGCGCCGCACCCACCACAACAGCGGTACCGTGTTGATCATCGTGGAATACGGGAATATCACAGATTTCCTTTAGTTTTCTTTCAATCTCAAAACAGCGGGGTGCGGAAATATCCTCTAAGTTAATGCCGCCGAAGCTGCCCGATAACAGATAGATAGTACGTACCAGCTCATCCACGTCTTTGGAACGCAGACAAAGCGGAAATGCATCTACGTCTGCAAACTCTTTGAATAATACGCATTTGCCCTCCATAACAGGCATACCTGCTTCAGGACCGATGTCACCAAGACCTAAAACAGCGGTGCCGTCGGTGATGACTGCCACCGTGTTCCAACGGCGTGTCAGCTCAAAGGATTTGTTGTAATCCTCTTTGATAGCAAGACACGGCTCGGCAACACCGGGCGTGTAGGCGATAGAGAGCTGTTCTTTATTTTTGACAGGGGTACGGGAGGAAACCTCGATTTTACCTGCCCATTCGTAATGCTGTTGTAATGCTTTTTCTTTAATGTCCATTTAAAAAACTCCTTTTTCAGTATAGCACCGTGCTTTTGCCTGTCAATGACACGCAAGAAATCATGGGCAAAATGCAAAACGCCTTCGGAAATACCGCCATTTAGTTGTAGGAACTGGAAGCGGTGTCATTAAACTGTACATCGCCGAGATAGGTAACGGGATCGAGACCGACATAGCGGCACATATCGAACATTTCCGCTACCGTGTTAATGTTAACGTCAATACCGTTTGCCAAGCGGTCTGCTTTGGCAAAGATTTCTTTTTCACCATGGGTGTAAATGCGGGTAGCACCTTCGGATTTGGGCGAATCACGCAATTCCTGCAGGAAGGTGGAAAGATGCTCTTTAATGGCGTCGGGATCACCGAATACCTTCGGGTCAATAGCGATAAAGCCGTGACAGGTGCCGCCTTTGCCGCCCGTGTGGGTGTGGTTAGAGGTAAGACCCATAGACAGAATCGAGCAGAAGATTTCACAGAACATACCGTAGCCGTAGCCCTTGTGACCGCCCAACTGCTCGGTTTCGCCGCCCAGCGGCATAATGCCGCCACCGTTTTTGGCAACAATATTGGCAAGCACGTCCTTGGCATCCGAAGAGCCGTGTCCTGTGGCATCTAAAGCCCAACCTTCAGGCAGCGGTTTATGTAATTTGTTGTAGATTTCCAGTTTGCCGCGTGTAACGACGGTGGTGGAAGCATCAAAGAAGAAATCGTACGGCTGTGCAGGCATAGCAACGGCAATCGGGTTACTGCCAAGCATCGCCAGACGGCCGAAGGTCGGCACCATAATGGCTTCGCTGTTGGTCATTGCCATACCGATCAACCCTGCATCGCACGCCATTTTTGCGTAGAAGCCCGCAATGCCGAAATGGTTGGAATTACGCACGGTAACCACTGCCATACCTGTTTGCTTGGCTTTCTCAATGGCGATAGACATCGCTTTGTGCGAAATGAGCTGCCCCATACCGTCGTTACCTTCAATGACGGCGGAAACGGGGGTCTCAAATACGATCTCGGGTTTCGCCTCTACCTTGATGAGTCCCTTTTCAATGCCCTTGTGGTAACGGGCAAGACGCTGCATGCCGTGCGACTCAATACCGTACAAATCGGACAGCAGTAACACATCGGTGATAATGCGGCTTTCATCAGGTGAAAAGCCGAACTTGCCAAAGCAGTCAAGGCAAAACTTTTCTAATGTTTCGTAGGAATAACGGATATATTCACTCATGTTAAAACGCCCTTTTTAAAGTTGCCTTCAGTATAACACAACACTTTAGAAAACAAAAGAGAACGGTGGCATTTTATGGTAAAAAAACGGAATGCTTTTTTGGTATAAATGCACAAACGCCTTGAAAAGCTGCAGTTGATGTGATAGAATAGGGAGAAACAAGGGGGATGTACCTTGAAGGGGAAGAAATTTTGGACTTTTTGCAGCAGGGTTCTTGCCAGATGGTTTGCGGCAATATTGTTGACGCTGTTGACGGCAATGCCGATTGCGGCAACGATTCAAAGGGTTACCATACCGGATAACATATCCAATGTTCTCGGTGAAATTGATTTTACCAAGCTGATTGAAAACAATGTCGATCTTCAAAAACAGATCGAAGGTATGGGCATTCCACCCGAAGCAATTAACGAGGTCATGCACTCGGAAGTGGTGGGCGACATAGTAGAGATGTATGCACACGATGTTGGCAACGTGATAGAGGGTTCTGCAGAAGAAAGCACGTTTTCTACAGAGGCCGTTATGGGCATACTGAATGACAATATTGATGAAATTGCTGCATTCACCAGACAATATGTGCCCGGTGCGGATCTGGTAGACGAGAAGGAACTGAAAGAGCAGCTGCAGCAAAATCTTCAGGAACAGAGTGTGGCGGTAACAGAAATGCTGCCGTCGGTTGCCGACCTGAAACAGTCAACAGAAGGCGGCGGTGTACGCTACGGAAACCTGACATCCCTTAAAAACGGCATTGTGTTTGTGCGCGAATCGCTGACCCCTATTTTATATGCTGTCATTTGTGTGCTGGCCGTTCTGATCGTCATTTTGCAGTACCGTGAGCTGCGGGGCTTTTGGCGTACCGGTGTTACATTTACCAGTGCCGGTGTTACCACGTTGTTGCTGGCCGTTAGTGCGGAAGGTATTTTAAAGCTGACCGAAGGGTCTATCCCCGCAGAGGCTATCAGCTTGTTAAAACCGTTAGTGCAGGTTTTCTCTCGTGGTTTCTTTACTTTTGCTATCACCTATTTGTCTATCGGTGCCGTATGCATGGCGACCTTCGGCGTAGCCTTGTTGATACGCAAGAAAAGACGCAAAGCGACTATGGGACCGGTTGAGCAAACAGCTCCTGAAATGCTGCCGGACGGCACTGACGAGCTTGCCGAACAAGCAGCCGCAGAGCAGAAATAATACTTTACAATTTCTGATATGTATGTTATACTGTAATAAAGAAATTTGCTGACGTTAAGGGTTCGTCCCGAGGCGGAAGGGATGTATAGTGTAATCAAAGACAGAAGTATACCTCCCTTTGTAGCAAAGGGAGGTATTTTTTATGGAAAACAGAGTGGCACTTGTCGGTTTTGTGGTAGATAAGGAAGAAGCGGTAGAACAGCTGAACCATCTGTTGCACGACTATAAAGATTACGTCATCGGCAGAATGGGTATCCCGTACAGACAACGAGGTGTGAACCTTATCAGCGTGGTGATGGATGCACCTAACGATGCGGTGAGTGCTTTGACAGGCAAAGCAGGGATGATTGACGGGGTGACCGCCAAGGCGGTATATTCCAAGCTTCCCGAGGCGTAATATGTATACGCTGATAGAAAAATTAAGAGACACGCATACCTTGTCGGCAGAGGAGTTTGCCGCTCTGCTGACCTGTACCGACAGCACCGCACTGACGCTTTTACGTGAACAGGCAGTGGCGGTACGGCAACAGCATTACGGTAACACGGTGTTTGTCCGTGGACTTATTGAGTTCACAAACCACTGTAAAAACGATTGCTACTACTGCGGCATCCGTTGCTCTAACCGTAAAGCACAGCGGTATCGTTTAGACGAGCAGCAGATTTTGGATTGCTGTAGAGAGGGGTATGCACTCGGCTATCGCACCTTTGTATTGCAAGGCGGCGAAGACCCTGCCTACACACCGCAACGCATAGAAAGGTTGGTTTCCGCCATCAAATCCGCACATCCGGATTGTGCGGTGACCTTGTCTGTCGGAGAACAGGATACAGATACCTACCGCCGCTGGAGAGAAGCAGGCGCAGACCGCTATTTGTTACGGCACGAAACGGCGGATGCGGCACATTACAGCAAGCTGCACCCGGCACGGCTTACTTTGGAAAACCGCAAACGGTGTCTGTGGGATTTGAAAGCACTGGGATACCAGGTGGGCTGTGGTTTTATGGTGGGGTCGCCCTTCCAGACGACCGAGCATCTTGTCAAGGATTTGCAGTTTTTAAGCGAACTGCAGCCCGATATGGTGGGGATAGGCCCCTTTATCCCGCATAAAGATACCCCGTTCGGAAACGAGACGGCGGGCAGTGTGGAAATGACACTGCGGCTGCTATCGATTATTCGATTGTTATTGCCACGTGTGTTGCTCCCTGCAACCACCGCACTCGGTACGTTACAGGATGACGGCAGAGAAAAAGGTGTTTTAGCAGGTGCTAACGTGTGTATGCCAAACTTATCTCCTGCCGACGTCCGTCAAAAATATACATTATATGATAATAAACGCGCCTTTGGCAGTGAAGCCGCCGAAGAGATCGAAGCGTTGTCCGCAAGGATGACGGCTATCGGTTACAAAGTGGTGGTAGATCGTGGCGACAGAAAGGAAGATTAGTTATGTATAACCCGAAATCCATGAAAGCAGAAGAGTTTATCGACCATGCGGAAATTGAAGAAACCTTGCGTTATGCTGATGAACATAAAACCGACAGAGAGCTTATTGATGCGATTTTAGAAAAAGCGAGAGAGTATAAAGGTCTTACTCATCGTGAAGCATCGGTGCTGCTCGCTTGTGAGTTAGAGGATAAAAATCAGGAGATTTACGCACTTGCCGAACAGATTAAGAAGGATTTTTACGGCAACCGTATCGTAATGTTCGCCCCCTTATATCTCTCCAACTATTGCGTGAACGGCTGCTTATACTGCCCGTATCACCTGAAAAACAAACATATTGCCCGCAAAAAGCTGACCCAGGAGGAAATCAAAGCGGAGGTTATTGCTCTGCAGGATATGGGCCATAAACGCTTGGCACTGGAAGCGGGCGAAGACCCGAAAAACAACCCGATTGAGTATATTCTGGAATCTATCAAGACCATTTACTCTATCAAACATAAAAACGGTGCGATCCGTCGAGTGAATGTCAACATTGCCGCTACGACGGTGGAAAACTATAAAAAGCTCAAAGATGCAGGCATCGGCACCTACATTTTGTTCCAGGAAACCTATCATAAGGAAACCTACGAGCGTCTGCATCCGACAGGGCCGAAAAGCAACTATTGCTACCACACCGAAGCACATGACCGTGCTATGGAGGCAGGCATTGACGACGTAGGTTTAGGCGTTTTGTTCGGTCTGGAGCTGTACCGCTATGAGTTTGCGGGTCTGTTGATGCACGCCGAGCATCTGGAAGCGGTATTCGGTGTCGGTCCGCATACCATCAGTGTGCCCCGTGTATGCCCTGCGGACGATATCGACCCGGGTGCGTTTGATAACGGCATTTCGGAGGATACCTTTGCGAAAATCGTTGCGTGTATTCGTGTGGCCGTGCCGTATACCGGTATGATTGTCTCCACAAGAGAAAGTCCGAAGGCACGTGCACGTGTGCTGCATCTCGGTGTGTCCCAGATTTCGGGCGGTTCTCGCACCAGTGTAGGTGGTTACGTCGAGCCCGAGCCAGAAGAAGAAAACTCCTCCCAGTTTGACGTGTCCGATAAGCGTACGTTGGACGAGGTGGTAAAATGGCTGATGGAAATGGGATATCTGCCGTCCTTCTGCACCGCCTGTTACCGTGAAGGCAGAACAGGTGATCGCTTTATGGCACTGTGTAAATCCCGACAGATCCAAAACTGCTGTTTGCCTAACGCATTGATGACCTTAAAAGAGTATCTTTGCGACTATGCGAGCGAGGAAACGAGAGCTGTGGGCGAAAAACTGATCATAGAGCAGATGAAAGACATCCCGAATGATAAAGTACGGGGCATCGTTGCCGAACGTCTTGGCCTGATTGCTGACGGCGAACGTGATTTCCGCTTCTGAGGTGATAGAATGAGCAGTATGCAGCAAACGCCCGCAGGTGAGCGGGTGCATATCGCCTTTTTCGGCAGACGTAATGCGGGTAAATCCAGTGTTGTGAATGCGTTTACGGGTCAGCAGCTGGCTATCGTTTCGGATGTTAAGGGAACGACCACCGACCCGGTTAAAAAAGCAATGGAGCTGGCACCGTTAGGCCCCGTGATGATTATTGATACCCCCGGTATTGATGATGAAGGCACTTTAGGTGAGATGCGTGTTAACAAGACACGGCAGGTGTTAAACAAAACCGATCTTGCGATTGTGGTAATGGATGCTACGGTGCCTGCCGACCCCGCCGATGCTGCGTTAATTGCCTTGATAAAGCAAAAAAACATTCCGTACATCGTGGTAAAAAACAAAGCGGACCTCTTAACAGAGTTCCCGCAGGATGATGTGCTGTATGTCAGTGCGAAAACCGGCTTTCATATTCACGAGCTGAAAGAATTGGCGGCAAAAAAGGCGGCATTGGGTGTACCCCGTCATCCGCTTGTGGCAGATTTACTGCAGGCAGGAGATGCGGTGGTGTTGGTCACTCCGATAGACAAAGCCGCACCGAAGGGCAGATTGATTTTACCGCAGCAGCTTACCATTCGTGACGTGTTGGATGCAGGCGGTATGCCGCTCCTTTGCAGAGACACCGAATTGCCGCTGTTGCTGGATAGCTTAAAGCAACCGCCACGCCTTGTGATTACCGATAGTCAGGTGTTCGGCAAGGTGAGTCAAATGGTACCAAAAGAGGTGCCGCTGACCTCCTTTTCCATGTTAATGGCACGGTATAAGGGTGACTTACCCTTGGCGGTAAAAGGTGCGGCGGCGGTGGATACCTTAAAAGCGGGGGATAAGGTGCTGATAGCGGAAGGGTGTACCCACCACCGTCAATGTGAAGACATCGGCACGGTAAAAATCCCACGCTGGATAAAAGATCGTATCGGTTTTGAACCCGATTACACCTTTGTGTCGGGTACCGAGTTTCCCGACGACGTGACACCGTATGCAATGGTCATTCATTGCGGTGCGTGTACACTGAATGAGAGAGAGGTAAAATACCGCTTGCGTTGTTGTGCGGACCAGGGCGTGCCTGTCACCAACTACGGTGTATTCATTGCGTACTTAAACGGCATTTTACCCCGCACCCTGCAACCGTTTCCGGAATATAATTAAAAAAAGCGATGAGATTAAAAATCTCATCGCTTTTTATTATTCGGGACAATAAAAAGAATCTTGTTTCCATTGCAAAGGATTATCTTGAATATATGTTGCGATTTGCAGACAGTGCTTTTCGTTGCGAATGATATGGTCGTGAAAACCGCGTTGCCAAACGGTGACATCGCCAAACCGTTGATGTATTTCTTTGGATATGTTCATTTCAATGTACCCAACTGTTTTAGAAATAATCGAACGACCGCGTAGGGGCGATTCACGAATCGCCCCTACGATACGGGAAAGCGTGCATTTCTTTTGATGCGTGCAAAAGGTAATAAAATATGCAAGGGTGTGTTATAGTCAAATTGTGGTAAGCGAAGATTTTTTCGCTTTGGTAGGTGGGGTTGGCTTTTGTTTTCCATATCTTATTTTCTCTCTAGCAATATTGCTCTCACGGGGGAGCCGTCGGCACCTTCGATTTTGAGTGGTGCTACAAACAGAAAATATGTACCTTCCTCCACCTTCGAAAGGTCAAGTCCTTCCAATGCCACAACATTATTGCCAAGCAGCTGACGGTGTACGCTGCCGTCTGAGCCGTCGGGCTCTACCGTCTGGGATTCCACACCCACCAGGGTGATGTGGCTGTCGGACAGCACAAAAGCGGCACTTTGAGAAATCTGCACGTTCCCCTTGAACAATACACGGGGACGTAAAGACGGCAGTATGTTTTCGACATCGGCACCGTACAGTTCGCCGTTCCATTCGACAACGCTGCATTCCCCGATACAGTCCTCTAAAGCAACCGCCGCCAGATCCTTGCCGTCAGCGCAAAAATGCAGCGGTGCATCGATATGTGTGCCGTTATGTAAACAGGCGTGTAATACCGACAAATTACAGTGTGCACCGTCCTGTATACGGTGTATGGGCTCTAATTCGGGACGTGGGTCACCGGGAAACACAGGTGCTGAAAACAATTCTTTCGTAATATCGATGATTTTCATATTTATCACCTTCCATGATTTCACTATAGCATTTTTCTGTCGGTTGTGCAAGAAAAATAGTTTCAATTTCCAAAACGGTATGATATAATGAAATATATATCAAAAAAAGGCGGGACAGTATGTTACGGTGTATTGTAGGCCGCGCGGGAAGCGGCAAAACCGAGCAGATTTTAAGAGAACTGCAAACAGCGATTGCAAGCGATAAGCAACCGCTTATTTTCCTTGTGCCCGAGCAGTTTTCTTTTGAGACCGAGCGCACCCTTTTACAGCGTTTTGGCGTGAAGGATGCGGCAAAGGTGGAGGTGCTCAGCTTCAGCCGTCTGGCAGAAAAGGTGTTTCGTGAAACAGGCGGTACCGCTTTGCCTGTTATGGATGATGTTACCCGAGCTTTGATTATGAGCCGTGCTTTAGAAATACATACCGCTCCCGAGCATCGTGAAGAGGACGTAAAAAAGGTGCGTCTTAACGATGCGGCGTATATTTCTTCCTTGTTGGCGTTGGCATCCGAATGTAAGCAATGTGCGGTTACACCACGTATGCTTGCGGCGGCAGCAAACGGGTTACCGGACGGCACCTTAAAAAGTAAAGCGGCGGATTTTGCGGTGCTGTTTGACATTTATGAGGGCTTGGCAATGACCAGCGGCATTGACCCTGAAGAGATCCTGAACGTTTTGGTGGAAAAACTGCCTGCAAGCGAGCGCCTGTGCGGTGCTGCTGTTTTTGTTGACGGATTTAAGGGCTTTACGGTGCCCGAACTGCAGATTTTAGGGCATTTGATGAAAATCGGCACGGTAACGGTGACGTTGCCTGCAGATAAAGCCGCACCCGAAAAGGATACAAAGGTGGGCGGCTTGTTTGCACCCGCCTTGCGCACGTTGCAGCAGCTGCGTGACGTGGCGGCGGAAAGCGGCGCTGTTGTACAAGAGCCGCTGGTATTAGAACACAATTACCGTGCCAAGAATGATGCTTTGCGTGCGTTGGAAGCAGGTATGTTCCTGCCTCGTGCCAAGACAATCGACTCACCTGCAGCCAAAGTGACGGTGACCGCCTGCCCCGACGTGTATGATGAATGTGCCGCTGCGGCACGCACCGTGCGCCGCTTGCTGCGTGAAAAGGGATACCGTGCACAAGAAGTGGCTGTCATCGTGCGTAATCTTGACCGTTACCGTGGTATTTTAGACCGTGCTTTGCGTCGGGAAGAGGTACCGTTTTATATGGACATGCCCAAGGATGTCTACACCGCACCGCTTGTGAGCGTTTGTTTGTCGGCATTGCGTATTGCCGCAAACGGTTTTCAGACAGAAGAATTGCTGCGTATGTGTAAAAGCGGTATTCTGCCGTTTGACGAGGTAGAGACCGCCGCATTGGAGAATTACGTGTATATGTGGCGTATCGACGGCAAAAAATGGCAGGATACGTTTACCGCCAATCCGGCAGGTCTTACCGAAAAATGGCGGTTGGACGAGGCGTTGCTCGCATCCCTGGAGGAAACCCGCCGCCGCTTGATTTCACCGCTTGTCACCTTGCGTTTGGCGTTGCGTGAAAGCACCGACGGTGAAACCTTTGCCCGTGCGCTGTATGAATATCTTACACACACGTATGTACGTGCGGATGAAGGGGTACGCCGCTTATACAGTGCACTTTTGGAAGAGGGCGAACCGTTTACTGCGGAATGTACCGCACGTCTTTGGGAAAGTGTGATGTTACTGCTTGACCGTTTTGCAACGGTATTTGCAGAGACACCGTTGTCTGCACGGCGGTATGCAGAGCTGTTTCATCTTGCGGCAGGTCTTTTGCGCCTGCCGAGTGTGCCGCAGGGACTGGATGCGGTACAGGTGGGCAGCGCAGACCATATGCGTGTGCGTGCACCCAAGGCGGTATTGATTCTCGGTGCAAATGAGGGTGTATTCCCTGCATATCCTGCGGGCGGTAATCTCTTTACCGACCACGAGCGGGAACAGCTCGAAACCGACGGCATTCGCTTGTCGGCGGGTCGTTTGCAAAAAGCAGAGGAAGAACGCTTCTTTGCCTATACGGCGGTGGCGGCACCCTCTGAGGCATTGTATGTGTTTTATACGTTGTTCCACGGCGGCGAAAAGATGCTGCCTTCCGCTATTGTAGAAAATATAGACCGTATTTTGCCCAAACATACCCGTGGTGTGTGGCAGGCAGCAGACGGTAGTGATATTGAGTCGGCGGTGGATGCTGTGGCACGGTTTGCCACAGCCGCAGACAGCGGATATGCCGCTGTATTAAAGGCGGCAATCACCCGCTTGCCCGAAAGTGCTGCCGCACTTAAACAGATGGAAAAGGCATCAGAACTTCCTGCCTTTACGCTGTCTGCGGAAAATGCCGCACAGCTGTTTGGGCGGGATATGTGGCTGTCCTCCTCACAATTGGAAAAATTCCAAGACTGTCCCTTCTCATATTTTTGCAATTACGGAATGCGGTTACAGGAACGTCGTTTAGCGGAAATTGATGCGATGAGCTTCGGCACGTTTGCACATTATGTGATGGAAAAACTGCTGCCCTTGTACGTGGGCCAAGCCCAACCGCCTGCTGTTGCGGATATTCCGATCATGCGCAATCGCATTCACACATTGCTGCTCGAATATGTGGAAACCGAGCTTGGCGGTATGCAGGACAAGACCGCACGCTTCCGCTATCTGATGTCCTTGGTAGAAAATACCGCTTTTTCACTGTTGTGGTTCGTGGTAAACGAAATGGCACAGAGTGAGTTTCAGCCGGCAGAATATGAATTGTCAATCGGCGGGTCGGGCGGTGTGCCGTCTCCGACCGTTTCTCTGGAAAACAACGAGGGTACCGTACATTTAACCGGCAAAGTGGACCGTGTAGACCTGTATCGGCGTGGAGACGAAGTGTTTGTGCGTGTAGTGGATTATAAAACAGGTAAGAAAACCTTTAGTATGACCGACCTGCCGTACGGGCTGAATATGCAGATGCTCATTTACCTGTTTGCTGTATGTAAAGAGGCGGCCGCACGGTATGCGGCGGACAGTGCGAAGCCCGCAGGCGTCTTGTATTTGTCTGCAAGCAAAGCACCTGCTATGCCGATAGGGGAAAAGAAATTGAAGGCATTGCGTATGAACGGTTTGCTTGTACGTGATGCAGGCATATTGACCGCAATGGAGCAGGAAGGTAAAGGTACGTTTATCCCTGCGTCACTAAAAGATGGGGATATTGCGGATAACAGCAGTGTGGTCTCCTACGCAGATTTTGAAACCATACGGCAGTACACAGAGATACTGCTACGCCGTATGGCAACCCGTCTGCTCAGCGGAGATATTGCGGCACTGCCGACAGGCACCGATAACGAGCTTTCCTGCAAATACTGTGCGTATCGCCGCATCTGTCGGCGCCGAGACCAAGACCCGTTTGTGTGTAAAGAGCAACGCACACCCCAAGAGGTGCTTGACTTTATGGAGGAGGTGAACGGCAATGAAATGGACTGATGCACAGCAAAACTGTATCGATACACGTGGCGGCACCTTGCTGGTGTCCGCAGCGGCAGGGTCGGGCAAAACCGCTGTTTTGGTAGAGCGTGTGATTGCTCGCCTTGCAGACAAGAAAGATCCTATTGACATTGACCGTTTGCTGATCGTAACCTTTACGCAGGCGGCGGCAGCGGAAATGAAGCAGCGCCTTGCCAAGCGGCTTGCAAGCTGCCTGCAGGACGATCCCGACAACGGACATCTTGCCCGACAGCAGATGCTGCTGCCGTCTGCACAGATTTCGACCATAGACGGCTTTTGCACGGCGTTTTTACGGGAAAACTTTGAGGCGGCAGGCGTGTCCCCACGTTTTTCGGTGGCGGATGCCAATGCCGTCAAGCTGCTGAAAGATGAAGCACTGGATGAAACCCTTGAGATTTTCTATGCGGCGTCGGAGGACGGCTTTTTACAGCTGTGTAAAATCTTAAACGGCTCTGCACGCAATGACCGCAACACCCGTGAACGTATATTACGCATATATGAGGCCATTCAGGCACAATCCTTCCCGCAACAATGGCTGCAAAAGGCATGTGCTGTTCCTTCCAAAGACACACCGTTATTGGAAACGGTGTGGGGACGGCTGTTGCGTGAACACGCCAAGACGAAATTGCTGTTTGCGGAGGAATGTGCGGAGAAAGCGGTAGCCCCTCTGGCGACAATGGAGCAGTATGATGCGTTTTATGGAAAGGTAAATATATTGCCGCCCCTTATTCGTAATGCGGTTTGTGTGTTGGATGATACCGCCAATGACTGGGACGCTTGTAAGTGGGCGATAGAAGCGGTACAGCCGCCGAAATTGAACGGTAAAAAGCATGTCGACCCGTTGGTTTTGGAGCCGATAGAAGCTGCGTGGGATTTGGTAAAGGCGGTAGTAAAAGAATTAAAATCCTTTTTCGCCAACTCGGAGACAGAAGAAAAGGCGTTACTTTCCCAAACCGTACCCACTATGCAGGCCTTGGTTGGATTGGTAGAAACCTTTACCGAACGGTTTGCTGCGAAAAAGCGGGAACGCGGGTGGCTGGATTTTAATGATCTCGAGCATTTTACCCTGCAGCTTTTGTGTGATGAGCAAACGGGCTTGCCGACCGCATTGGCACGGGAAACAGCCGTGAAGTACACCGAAATTTACGTCGACGAATACCAGGATACCAACGAGGCACAGGACACGATTTTCCGTATGCTCGGTTGCGAAACCAATACCGCCTTTTTAGTGGGCGACGTCAAACAAAGCATTTACGGCTTCCGTCAGGCAAATCCGCAGATTTTCCTGGATAAAAAGAGCACCTTCGCAAAATATGACGGTAAAACCTTCCCCGCCTGTATTACCCTGGACAAAAACTTCCGCTCTCGTGAAGAGGTGACGGGAACGGTTAATTTTGTGTGCAATCAGGTGATGACCGCCGCCTTTTGCGGCATCGATTATCGAGACGGTGAACAATTGGAACACGGTGCTGCCGATGTAAAAGGGACTTGTCCTGTCGAAATCCTGTTGGCAGACGATACCTTCTCTGCATCTGAGCTGAAAGCGGAAATACTGGAAGCACGTCTGATCGCTGAACGTGTTGAGGAGCTTCTCAAAAACGGATGGGTGACCGACAAGGATGCACAGACGGGGGAAAGCATCACACGCCCCGTGCAGTATAAGGATATTTGTATTTTGTTACGTGACCGTGGCACCCGACCCATTTCCTTTGCCAATGCACTGCGGGAAAAAGGTATTCCTGTGCAAAAAGACAAAACATTACCGTTGTTTGCGGCAGATGAGGTCGGTATGGCGTTAAGCTTTCTGCGTGCGGTGGACAATCCGCTGTTGGATATACCGCTGATGGCGGTGATGGTGTCTGCGACAGTGGGCTTTACCGCCGATGAATGTGCGCAGATACGTGTATTTGCACGGAAAACAGACAGCAGAAGCGTGCCGTTGTATACCGCCTTGCTGTTGGCGGAGCAAGGCGATATTGCTGCACCGCTGCGTGAAAAAATCACAGCATTTTTACTGACCTTACGTCACTACCGTCGTTTGGCGGCAACGGTCAGTGCAGAGGAGTTTATTAACCGTCTGTATGATGACACGGGTATGCTGCTGTTGGCGGCGGCAGACACAGACGGCGCACAAAAGGTGGCAAACCTGCGTGGTATTGTGGAGATGGCACGTGGATATGAACAAAATGGATTCCGTGGTCTGTCGGCATTTTTGCGGTATGTTGATCGTATGGAGGCGGAACATCCCGATATGGAAGCACCGCATCCCGCCGGACAGGCAAATGCGGTTTCCATTATGACCATCCACGGGTCCAAGGGATTGGAGTTCCCGATTGTCATCCTCGCAAATATGACAAAAAAGATCCGTGAGGATAAGGCGACCGAAGTATTTTCCATGCATAACACCGCAGGTGCGGCAATCTGTGCATACGCAGAGGATGTTGCCGAAACGCAGAAAACAGCGGCATTTCAAGGTGTAGAGCTGGCAAAACGGTATACGGATTATGCGGAGGAGGCACGTCTTTTATACGTAGCACTCACCCGTGCCAAAGATAAGCTCATTTGCGTATATGCGGACTATCGGTTGCAAAGATATATTGCAAAGCTGGCGACCTTTGTGCCGCAAACACCGTGTATTTCCACCGCCGCTTTAATGGAAATGGGTAATGTCGGCGAGTGGTTGCTGGCAGCGCTGCTGCGGCACCCCGATGCACATCTGTTACGGCATCTGGCTAACGCCACAGATATTGAAACGTTGCCTGCCGATACACCGCTTGAGGTGAAATGGCTGGATGCCGGAGCATATCTGGATATGGATGATGCCGCTAAGGAGACAGAGGAACAAGCGGTAACCGCTCCGACAACCGAGGTGGAACCGTTATTTGAGCGTATATCCTATCGATATGACTATGCGGCACTTGGCAGTGTACCTGTAAAAATGGCAGCATCAGAACTGGCACATCGGGATACAAACGGTGCTTTTGTGGCTGTCAACCGTCCCGCTTTTTTGAACGAAAAGGGCTTGACCCCTGCCGAGAAGGGTACGGCTTTGCATACTTTTATGCAGTTTGCGGATTTTGCGGTGGCGGCAATCGATCCCGAGAAAGAAGCAGACCGCCTGTACGAAGAGGGCTTTATCGGTGCGGCGGCACGTGAGGTGCTGGATATGTGCCGTATCCGTGCGTTTTTTGAGCATCCGTTGTATGCAAGAATGTGTAAAGCGGACGCTGTTTGGCGGGAGTATGCGTTTACGGTACCGCTTTCGGTAGCGGCACTTGACCCTGCATTGTCAGGTATGGCAGAGGAAACGTTGATTGTGCAGGGTATTGCCGACTGCGTGTTTGAGGAAAACGGTGAGCTGGTCATTGTGGATTATAAAACCGATCGTGTCAAAGATGCCGTGACACTGCGTGAACGGTATCAAAAGCAACTGGACATTTACCGTGACGCATTACAGCAAACACTCGGCAAACCCGTCAAAGAGGCGGTGCTGTATGCATTTTATCTGAATGATACGGTAGAAATATGAAAAAGCAACCCCAAGCATTGCTTGGGGTTGCTTTCATTTACCTTCGTAACAAATCAGAGAGGTGACGTCATATTTTTTGAGCTTTTCCCTGCCTTTTAAGCCGGCCAGTTCCATAATAAATACGATTTTCACCACTTCGCCGCCGAGTTCCTCAATCAGCTCGGCTGCCGCTTTAATGGTGCCGCCGGTTGCGATAAGGTCATCGACGAGCAAAACACGCTGGCCCTTCTGTATCGCATCCTTGTGTATTTCAATGGTAGCGGTACCGTATTCCAGCGCATACTCTTTTTCCACCGTTTCACGAGGCAATTTGCCTTTTTTGCGAATAAGTACAAACGGCTTTTTGAGGTTGTATGCCAAGGGCATACCGAAAATAAAGCCACGGGACTCGGTACCTGCAATCACATCAAAATCCAGATCCTTGACCGCTTCCTGCAAGCCGTTGATAGCAAGTTGTAAGCCGTCTGCGTCCTGCAAAATGGTGGTAACGTCACGAAAAATGATGCCCGGCTCGGGAAAATCGGGAATACTGGTAACATATTCTTCGAGTTTTTTCATATTTTCACCTTCTTATTTGGTGATAAACAGCACACCGAGGGTGTTGGGGCCGCAGTGTGCGGAAATGGTACAGCCGGCACGGGTGATAAGGATTTCATCAAAGCTGCCGTACTGTTCCACCAGTTTTTTCACGAGTGCAATGCGTTCCTCGGAGATACCCGAATGCGTGATGAAGATGCGGCGGGTATCGATGTCGGTGCGGTCTTTTAACTGGTCCGCAACGTAGTCTGCAAGTGCCTTTTCGAGGGTGCCACGATATTTTTTATCCACACCCATAGAGCCGTTGGTGTTATCCACCTTGATAGAGGGCTTCAGCTTCAGTACGTTAGCACCCAGCATAGCGAGAGCGGAGCATCTGCCGCCTTTGTGCAGGAACTCCAGGTCATTGATGACAAAGCTGGCACTGACACGACCTGCAATATCGTTGAGCTCTTCAACGATGTCTGCCGCTGCCATACCCTTGGCAATGCGTTCTGCCGCTTCGATGACCAGAAGGCCCGAGCCGGTAGAAAGGTTGCGGCTGTCTACCGCATATACACCGTCCAGCTCCAAGGAGGCAAGACGGCAGTTGTTATGGGAAGAAGATAAAGCAGAGCCCAAGCTGATATGAATCACCTCGTTGCCTGCATCAATAAACGGCTGGAAGAAATCGATATATTCTGCAGGTGCAACTGCTGCTGTTTTGGGTAAAACACCTTTAGCTTCATAGGTGGCATAAATGTCGTCGGGGGTAATATCCACACCGTCGCTGTGCGGCTCACCGTCTACAAGCACGTGCAGGGGATAGATGTGCACACCGTATTTTTCGATAAGCTCGGGACCTAAGTCACAAGTGCTGTCAGCACACAAAATAATATTCTTAGCCATAGTATATCATCCTTTCAAAACAGGGTGGTATTTTTACACATAGGATAGTATACCACACCTTTTGACAAATTTCAAGTTTATTGACTTTATATGATGATTTTGGTACAATAGTAAAAACCGCCAAAGGAGGAATTCGGTGGGGATTTTTACATATACCGTGCCGGATGCTTTTGACGGACAGACGGTACAGAACTTTCTGCGACAGGGCTGTTCTCTTTCGTGGCGTATGGTGGTAAAACTCAAACGTGTGGAAAACGGTATCACGGTAGACGGAGAGCATAAGCGCACCATCGACCGTGTCAGTGCGGGGCAGACGGTAACTATCTGTATGCCGACCGATGAGGTGCGTATAGAGCCGGTGGATATACCGCTGAGAGTGGCGTATGAGGATGACTATTTGCTGGTGGTGGATAAGCCACCGTTTTTGGCGGTGCATCCGTCAGCAGGCAAAACCGACCCGACTTTAGCCAATGCCGTAGTGGCATATTTTGAAAAGCAAGGCACGCCGCTTTCCTTTCGTCCGATCAGTCGTTTAGATCGCAATACGAGCGGGTTGCTGACGGTGGCGAAAAGCAGTCACGTGGCATTTGCACTGACCGCCAAAACGCAAAAAACGTATATCGCTATCGTCTGCGGGGCATTGTGCGGTGAAGGATGTATCGACCAACCGATACGCATCAAGGAGGGCTGCTGTATCACCCGAGAGGTCGGTGAGGGCGGCAAGGAGAGCCGCACCCATTGGCGCTCTCTTGGTACCAACGGACAGTTTTCGGTGGTGGAAATTTGGCTGGAAACAGGGCGTACGCATCAGATTCGTGTGCACATGTCCTGGCTGGGCTTCCCGCTTGTGGGGGATACCATGTACGGCACCGACGAGAGCTTGGAGCGGCACGCACTGCATTGTGCACGGCTGACCTTTGCCCATCCTGTCACAGGTAAAGCGATGAACATAGAAAGTCCGCTGCCGCAGGATATGGCGGCGCTCAGAGATGAAATTATACAAGGAGAATGACAAATGATTAAGGCATGTATTTTCGATATGGACGGTACGGTGTCCAATACCATTAACAGTATTGCCCATTTCGCCAACAACGCACTTCAAAAGTACGGACTGCACGGCTTTGTCCCTGACGACTATAAAATGATGGTCGGTAACGGTGCGGCTATTCTTGTGCGTCGTATGGTGGAAGGGAACGGCTGTACCGATGAGGACACCTATCAGAAGGTGCTTAAAGAATATAACGAGACCTATGATGCGGATTTTCTGTATCTGACCGAAGCGTATGAAGGCATTTTGGATTTGCTGGACACACTGCGTGAAAAAGGGGTTTATACCGCCGTGCTTTCAAACAAACCGCACAGTACCACCGTGAAGGTGGCAGATGCTCTGTTCGGTGACCGTTTTACCCTGTGTTACGGTCAGCGGGAAGGCAAACCCATTAAACCCGACCCGACGGTGCTGAAAGAAATTATGGCGGAGTTGGGTGTCGCTCCCGAGGAGTGCTTGTATTTTGGCGATACCGGCACCGATATGCAGACCGGTAAAGGCGGCGGATGCTTTACCATCGGTGTGCTTTGGGGATTCCGCTCGGAGCAGGAATTGTGCGAGAATGGTGCGGATGCGATTATCGGCAAGCCGGATGAGGCATTACAGTATTTGGAGAGATGAGTATGAATATTACAGTTATTGGTTGCGGTCGTTGGGGTTCTTTGATCACTTGGTATCTGGATACGTTGGGACACAGCGTTACGCTGTACGGTCTTAAAGGTACTGCGGAAATGGATCGTTTTTTGAAGGAACGTAAAAATGATTTGTTGTCGTTGCCTCAGAGCATCGCGCTGTCCACCGATATCGCAGCGGCGAAAACGGCTGATATTATCATCATATCGGTGCCGTCCCAGAATCTGCGTGCCGTGTTCAAGGATCTGGAACCGCTTGAGCTGCGTGATAAGACTTTCGTATTGTGTATGAAAGGTCTCGAAATTTCAACAGGCAAACGTTTGTCACAGGTGGCGGCGGAATTTTTGCATCCCTCCTGTGATCTGGCGGTGTGGTTAGGTCCCGGTCACGTGCAGGATTTTTATGCAGGTATTCCGAATTGTATGGTGATAGACAGTGAAAAGGAAACGGTGAAAGACCGGCTTATCACCGCATTTTCGGGACCGTTGATTCGTTTTTATTACGGCGATGACCTGCTCGGCAACGAAATCGGCGGTGCCGCTAAAAACGTTGTCGGTATTGCGGCAGGTATTTTGGACGGCTTGCATCTTTCTACCCTGAAGGGTGCGCTGATGTCTCGTGGCACCCGAGAAATTGCCCGCCTTATCGAAGCGCTTGGCGGAAAGCCGCAGTCGGCATACGGGCTTTGTCATTTGGGCGATTATGAAGCCACCTTGTTTTCTCCCCACAGTCAGAACCGACGGTACGGGGAATGTTTGATTACGGGAGAGGCATACACCAAACTGGCAGAAGGCCATTATACCGTGAAAGCATTGCACGACATGGCGGCAAAGCTGCAGGTAGAGCTGCCGATTTGCGAAGCGGTATATATGGTGCTGTATGAAAATACAGATCCCAAAGCCGCCATTGAACAGTTGTTTGAACGAGAACTCAAAAGGGAGTAGATGACCTTGCAAAAAGGAGTGCCTTGCGGACGGTTTGCACCGTCTCCGTCGGGACGGTTGCATCTGGGCAATGTGTTGTGTGCTATGCTTGCGTGGTTGTCAATACGCAAACAAAACGGCAATATTTTGTTGCGTGTGGAAGACCTGGATACCGCTCGCTGTGCTGACCGTACACGTATTGAACAGATGTTGGATGACCTGCGTTGGTTGGGGCTGACGTGGGACGGTGGGGAAGACCCTTCTACCTACCAAAGTGCCCGCACCGAGATATATGCTATGTACTTCGAACGGCTGAAGGCACAAGGACTTGTGTACCCTTGTTACTGTACCCGTGCAGAATTGCACGCAGCATCGGCACCGCACGCTGCGGACGGTATCCCCATCTACGACGGCAAATGTCGCCGCCTGGCAGATGCGGGCGGTACGCCGCCCGCAGGACGTAATCCTGCATGGCGGATGCGTGTGCCGGACGAAGTGGTTTCGTTTACCGACGGGGTGCAGGGTGTGTACACCGAAATGTTGGCTGCTGACTGCGGAGACGTATTGCTGCGCCGTTCGGACGGGGTGTTTGCGTATCAATTGGCGGTGGTGGTGGATGATGCACTGTCAGGTGTCACCGAGGTGGTACGTGGCAGAGATTTGTTGTCCTCGACACCTCGGCAGATATATTTGCATCGATTGCTGGGCTTTACACCGCCGCAGTTTTACCATATTCCTCTGTTGACCCGTGCCGACGGCACACGCCTTGCCAAACGGGATGCGGCATTGGACATGGGTATACTGCGGGAAACCTATAAAACACCCGAAATGTTGATCGGGAAATTGGCACACACGGCAGGGCTGCTGCATGCCCCTGTGCCGCTTACAATGACCGAGGTGATACCGCTATTTGATTGGAGTAAGGTATCCAAGAACGATATGGCACTGAAATAAAAGAGAACAACCCCGTTCAACGAACGTTGAACGGGGTTGTTTTTGTGTTATTAGCAGCAGCCGTTACCTACCACGCGCACGCAGTCGTTCTGACAGCCGCAATCGTTGTGGCAGCCACAGCCACCCACGTTAGTATCCTGTGCACAGCCGCAGCCATTGCCGCAACCGTTGCCCCAGCTGTTACCGCTGAACAGGAACCAGACGATGATAATGAGCCAGAGATTGTTGTTACACATATCTTTCACCCCCTCCTTCAATATATGAAGGAGTGAGGCGGAAGGTTACAGCAGGTCGGCTATATCGAGAATTAAACGTTCGGTTTTTTCCCAACCGAGACACGGGTCGGTAATGGATTGGCCGAACACACTGCCGTCCACCTTTTGTGCACCGTCCACAAGATAGCTTTCAATCATAAAACCTTTGACAAGGCGTTTAATATCATCGTTATGACGGCAGCTATGCAACACCTCTTTGGCAATGCGCGGCTGTTCGCCGTACTTTTTACCCGAGTTGGAGTGGTTGGTGTCGATGATGACCGCAGGGTTCACCAAATTGGTGTTGTTGTACAGGTCACACAGGTGAGCAAGGTCCTCATAATGATAGTTGGGGTGTGCGTAACCGTCTGCGTCTACGTAGCCACGTAAAATGGCGTGGGTGTGGGGGTTGCCGCTGCTGTGCACCTCCCAGTTGCGATAACAGAAGGTATGTCCGTGTTGTCCTGCGTAAATGGCATTCATCATAATGGAAAGATCGCCGCTGGTGGGATTTTTCATGCCCACAGGCACATCCAGACCGCTTGCGGTCAGTCGGTGCTGCTGGTTTTCCACCGAGCGTGCACCCACAGCAACATAGGATAAAAGGTCACTTAAATAGCGGTGGTTTTCGGGATACAGCATTTCGTCTGCGCTGCTCATACCGTAATCGGCAAGTGCTTTCATGTGCAGTTTACGAATGGCAATAACGCCTTTGATGATGTTGGGTTTTTCGTTGGGATCGGGATAGTGTAACATACCTTTATATCCCTCGCCCGTGGTACGTGGCTTGTTGGTGTAGATGCGGGGAATGATGAGCAGCTTATCCGCCACCTTGTCCTGTACTCTACGCAGCTTTTCAATGTATGCCAGCACCGCATCCTCTCGGTCAGCGGAGCAGGGGCCGACAACCAACAGTAAACGGTTATCCTTGCCCTCAAAAATGTCTTTTACTTGTTTGTCGATGACCGCTTTTTTCTCAGCGGCTTCTTCTGACAACGGAAACTGTGCTTTTATCTCCATAGGAATGGGAAGCTTACCCATAAAATCCATACCCATAGTACATTTCTCCTTTACTTTTTATCAAATAACGCACGGCGTGCGGTAGAGGTACGCATTGCCTCATACATACCCTGGGCATCGCCCGCTTCAAGCATATTCCGCAGTTCGGTAAAGGTTGCGGAAAAAGCGTCCATGTGTTTGAGCAACATTTCCTTGTTGCGTAAAAACAATTCGGTCCACATATTTTCGTTGATACGTGCAATACGGGTGAGATCACGGAATGAGTCACCTGTATATGCTTCCAGCCCCGGTGTATCGTTGCAGTTCATCAGAGAAATGGCGATGCAGTGGGTAAGCTGTGACAAAAATCCTATCATATCGTCGTGCTGTTCGGGCGACAGACGGGATACGTTGGCAAAGCCCAATGCCCAACCGAGCTGTTCACAAAACGCAATGACTTCATCGGTGTTTTTGTCGGTCGGTGTGACGATGTAGTTTGCATTTTCAAAGATTTTCTCGTCACTGTTTTGTACGCCGTATACTTCTTTACCTGCCATCGGATGTGCGGCGATAAACTCCACATCAGGACGTAATAATGCTTGTATCTCATACACGACAGACTTTTTGACACCGGTAACGTCGGTTAAAACGGTGTGTGGCGTAAACAGGTGTTGATACTCTTTTATCCAGTCGATAAACACCTGTGGATACAGCGCAAACACGATAAGGTCCGCCTCTTTCACCAACACGGGATCGACGGCGGTGCTGCCTGTTTCGATAAAGCCGTTGCCTATGGCGTAGTTAATGGAGGATTGGTCTTTTGTAATAGCGGTGACACGGAAGCCGCGCTTGGTCAACGCTTTTGCGTAACTGCCTCCGATAAGACCAAGGCCTACAATAAGAATGTTTGTGTTTTTGGTGAGTGTCATACCTCGGTCACCTCAATTCCAATGGTCCGTAGCTTTTTGAAAAAGTCGGGAAAGCTTTTGCGTACCGCTTGTGCACCTTGTATTTCGCCACCCGTTAAGGTGAGTAATACCGAGAGTGCCATTACAATACGATGATCGTTATGTCCCTGCAAAGGACGTGTTGGCGGATGAAAATCGGCGGGGAAAACCACCACTGCATCTTCGTGTACCGTCACCGCAACGCCGAAGGCGGCGAGCTCCTCAGCCATAGCAGCGGCACGGTCACTTTCTTTGATTTTCAAGCGACGTGTCCCCGTGAAGATACCGCCGTTTTTTGCGGCCGCCACCGCAAACAGAACAGGTCCTAAATCGGGACAGTCGGCAATGTGGATAACGGGTGTACCGCAAAGTAAAGAGGCGAAATGCTTTTCGTATACTTTGTCACCCTGTAAGCTGTCAACGGAAAGTCCGTTTACCGTTACATCACCGCCGAGCACATCCAGTGCCGATAAGAAGGCCGCACCCGAGTAGTCACCTTCCACCGTCATATCGGTGGGGAGATATTGTTGGTTGCCGTCTACCCTCAGCGTTTTTTCATCCTGCCACGAGGCACGGATACCGAATGCGTGTAACGCCTGCAAGGTTAGGTCAATATAGGAACGGCTTTCAACGGGAGAGGTAATGCGGATGGTGCTGTCTCCGTCGAGGAGAGGCAATGCGAACAACAGACCGCTGATAAACTGACTGCTGATGTTGCCCGGCACCGCAAAATCACCGTGTGACAACCTCCCCTTTACCGTCACCGCTTGATCGGTCTGGGTAAAGGTAAGCGCACGTTCTTTGCACAAGGTTGCATATACGCCCAGCGGTCGGGACAGCAGCTTCTCGCTGCCCGTAAAAACGGTCTCCTGCGTGCCGAGCAGTGCCAGCGGCAAAAAGAAACGCAATGTACTGCCGCTTTCCCGACAGCAGAGTGGATTTTGCGGTGTTGCCGTGCGGGGAGAAACACCGCAAACGGTGACCGTATTGCCTTCTGTTGTCAAGGTGGCACCGAGTGCACGCAGACAGTCAATGGTCGCCAAAATATCCTCGTTAAAATCAACGTCGTGTATATGACTGATACCGTCGGACAGCCCTGCACATATCAATAAACGGTGTGCCAAGCTCTTGGAAGGCGGTGCCGACACTGTGCCGCACGCCTTTCCAACCTGTATGTGTATATTCATTGGTTTGCCTCACAAAGAATGCCGATAGCGTGTAAATATCCGTCAAATCCTTCACCGGTTACGGTAGCGACACAAGCGGAACGGATGTAACTCACTTGTCGGAAGGATTCACGTTCCTCTACCTTGGAAATGTGCACCTCTACGGTAGGGATGCCGACCGCTTTTACTGCATCCAGAAGGGCAACACTGGTGTGGGTGTAGGCGGCAGGATTGATAACAATGCCGTCGACCCCTTCGCCGTATGCGGCTTGTATACGGTCTACAAGGTCGCCTTCGTGGTTGGATTGAAACAGGGTGACAGATACCCCTTTTTTATCACAATATGCGGTGATTGTATCACATAACTCCCGGTAAGTGCCGTTGCCGTACACCGCCGGCTCCCGAATACCGAGCATATTGAGATTCGGGCCGTTTATAACCAAAATATTCATTCAAAAAAGCTCCTTTCGACCAGTGCGGCGACCGCAGAAGCGGTGCCGTTTCCGTCGATAACCGTATCGGCGGTGGCACGGTAGGTGTCATATCGTTCGCAAAACCGTTTTTCGAGTGCTTTGCGGTCTGCCGACAACGGACGGTCGGGCGTAGAAATCAACAAATCAAGTGCACGGTCCAAAAAGAACAGTTTGCCGTTGGAACGCAGATGATCTACGTTGTCCTCACGCAACACCGCACCGCCGCCGGTTGCAATAACTGCACCGTTTTTGGTGGAAATATCACGGATAACCGCCGCTTCTGTTTCACGGAATGCCGCTTCTCCCTGCTCGGCAATTATTGCTGCAGGGGTGACACCTGTTGCCTTCTCGATCTCCTTATCAATGTCAAAAAACGGTCTGCCCAATTTTTCCGCAAGTAATTTACCGACGGTGGTTTTTCCGCAGGAGGGCATGCCCGTCAACACGATGTTTTCCTTCTCTTTTTTGATTTGGCGATACACCTTTTCGGCAATGAGCGGATCGTATTTGGTATCAAGGAAAAACTCCGATGCCAATACGGCCTGCATCACCAGCATATATAATCCCGCCACCGCAGGGACACCGAGACGTCTTGCGGCTAATACCAACGGGGTGCGTAAAGGATTATATACCACGTCTACGACACCTGACAGATGGGGGAATACGGCGGGGTCAATGGCCATGCCCTGTGCGTTGCCGAACATGCCGCAGGGGGTGGTGTTGATCAAAATGTCGGTGTCTTTATGGGTGGTGGCTTCGCTGTAGGTAAGGTCGCCTTCGCCCGCCCTTCTGCCGACGGTGTAAATGACAGCGGCACCCAGATGCTTGGCGACCGCTTTTGCGGTACGGCAGGTGCCGCCCGTGCCGAGAATCAGCACCTTTTTATCTGCGAGCGAAATGCCCGCTCGTTCAATCATTGCCACCATGCCGCCAAAGTCGGTGTTATAGCCGTACAGCTTGCCGTCTTTGTTGACAACGGTGTTGACCGCACCGATATCCTTGGCGATATCGCTGATATGATACAGATGCGGAATAACCGCCTGTTTGTACGGAATGGTGACCGTAATGGCATGGAAGTTACGTGCAACCATAAACGCATCCAGCCGGTCGGTGGGAATTTCCTTGAGTTCAAAGGTGTACGAGGCAAGTGCATTATGAATTTCCGTAGAAAAGCTGTGTTTTAAGTGTTCTCCGATACAACCGTATTGCATACTTTATACCTCGTCAGCCAAATAATCTGTGCCGTACCGCCCCGTAAGCATATCCGCAACGCACAGTGCGGTTACCGCATCGACAACAATACGTGCACGATGTACCACGGCAGGGTCGTGACGTCCTTTGACAGACAAAACTGTGTTTTCACCTGTTGCCAGATCTACGGTTTGCTGTTCTTTCGCAATGGAAGGGGTGGGTTTTACGGCGGTGCGGAATATAACAGGCATACCTGATGTGATGCCACCTGTGATACCGCCGTTGTGATTGGTAGCGGTGACAACCTGACCGTTTTCAAAACGGAGAGGGTCATTTGCCTCGCTGCCACGCATATCTGCCAGAGCAAAGCCGTCTCCGAACTCGACGCCTTTTACGGCAGGCACGGAGAACAGGATATGGGACAGCATACCCTCAAAGGTATCGAACCACGGCTCGCCTATCCCCGCAGGCAGCCCCAAAATCGCTGTTTCCAGGATGCCGCCGACGCTGTCGCCGTCCTGCTTGGCGGCAAGAATAGCCGCTTGCATCTGCTCGCCTTTTTGTGCGTCTAATACGGGAAACTGTGCGGCAGACAGAGCGGTGATGTCGTCGGCGAGCTTGTCAAATGCACGGTCGGCGATACCTGCACACCGTGTAATATGGGTGCCGATAACAACGCCTTTCTTTTCCAGGGCGGACAAAACGATAGCACCTGCGGCAACCAGAGCCGCAGTAATTCTGCCCGAAAAATGGCCGCCGCCTCGGGTATCTTCAAAGCCGTGATACTTGCAGCGTGCCGGATAATCGGCGTGCGCAGGGCGCATCACTGTCTGTATAGCGGCATAATCATCGCTTTTGGTGTTTTCGTTACGGATGATGAAGGTGAGCGGTGTGCCGGTGGTCACGCCGTTTACAACACCGCTTAAAAACTCCACCGTGTCAGCTTCGATGCGTGTGGTGGATATAGCGCCGTGCGGCTTACGCAAGGAAAGCATACGGCAGATAGTGGCTTCATCTACGGCTATCCCCGGTGCCAACCCGTCCAGCACCGCACCGATGGCAGGACCGTGGCTCTCGCCGAATAAGGTGACCGTGAGATGATTTCCGAAAGTGTTTTTCATGGGGTTACATCCCTTTCAATGCGCTTTTCACCGTTTCTTTGAATTGGGAAAGCGGCATATCTTTGATTTGGAAAGTACCTGCGTCAGTGGAAAAGACGACGGCAATGGTGTCCCCCGACAGCTTTTTGTCGTGGGTCAGTGCCTCAAAAACGGCCTCTGTATCCACATCGCAGGTGGTGGGCAGACCGAGCTTGTCAAGAACGGCTTTGACACGAGGACGTAATGTATCACTGCACATCGGCAGCATGCCTAAAGCTACGCATTCTCCGTGATATAAGCGGTCAAGTCCCGCTGCGGCTTCAATGCCGTGGCCGATGGTGTGTCCGAAATTGAGCACACGACGCAGCCCCGACTCCTTTTCGTCCTGCTCTACGACGGCGGCTTTGGCTTTGACCGATGCTGCAATGATATCGTCGATATTGTCAAGCGGATTTTCAGTCTCGAAGCGGGCAAACAGGTCCGCATCAAAGGTTATCGCCATTTTGACCGCTTCCGCCAAGCCGTTTGCTATATGCCTTTGCGGAAGGGTAGACAGGACATCGGGGTCTATAAGCACCGCCTTCGGCTGATGAAAGGCACCGACGCAGTTTTTGATGCCGTTTAAGTTTACGGCAACCTTGCCGCCGACTGCGGAATCCACTTGGGATAAAACGGTGGTAGGCACGTTGTAAAAATCCACACCACGCATAAAGGAAGCGGCAACAAATCCCGCAAGGTCACCGACGACACCGCCACCCACCGCAACCACGCAGTCGGTGCGGGTAAAGCGGTTTTGGAGCATCACCGACAGCAGCTGCTCAAACTGTGAAAGGCATTTGCTGTTTTCCCCTTGCGGTACCGTGACGATGACCGCATCCTTGCATTGTGACGCTACCGTCTGTGCATATTGTGCAGGCACACCGCTGTCGGTGACAACAAGCACCTTGCGATCAAGGTTAAACAGGCGGCTTGCGTGGGCTACAGCACCACGTTCCACTGTTACCGTATAGGCGTTTTCACGTAAGTTTACGAAAATTTCCATGTATTTTTCTCCTATGCATATGAGCCGACCGTTTTTAAGCGGTCACAGCATACCGCCAACGCTTCCAGCATACATTTGCCTTCATAGCTGTGGATGTTGCCTTCTGCTTCTACGTAGAAATAATATTGCCACAGCAGCTCTTTCATTGGACGGCTGCGCAGGGTGCGCATATTAAAGCCGTGTGCGCCGATGATGTTCAGCGCACGTGCGAGAGAACCCGCCTCGTTGCGTACCGTAAACATCAGCACGAAATGTGCACCGTGCTGTTTGGCAATGCTGCGGTTTTCGGAACGGGAGAGAATAGCAAAGCGGGTGGTATTGGCGTGGGACTCGTTGATGCCCTGTGCCAACACGTTTAAGCCGTATCGTTTGGCGCTTTCTCCGCTGGCAATTGCCGCTATGTGCGGATTGTTTTGCTCCGCCACATATTTTGCGGCCAAAGCGGTATTCTCATAGCTTTGCTGTGCATAGCCGTGCTCTTTAATAAACTTGTCGCATTGTGCGAGTGCCTGCGGATGGCTTACCACGGTCTGAATGGTATCCATTGTAGCACCCTCCGCTGCCAAGAGGTCGTGGGTGACAGGCAGGACGATGGTGCCGTTCACATACAAAGGACCCGAAAACAGTAAATCGGTTACCTGACCGACCTCACCTGCATAGCTGTTTTCCAGCGGCAATACCGCAGCATCACAGTCACCGTTTACGACTGCATCATAGGCATCCTTGAAATTGCTGTATGCAATTTTCTCTCCGTCGGGGAACACCGTGTCGGCAGCAATGTGGGCGAACGCCCCTTCTACACCGCTGTATGCTATACGCATACCTTCAATAAGACGGCGCTGATACCGACGGGACACAGCCATGGTATTTTGCATGAAATCGGCATAAAAACCACGCAGCTCATCGTCCTCAACACGTTCAATGCCTTGTCGGAGGATCGCTTCTTCACGGTCGGGGTCGAGAATCGGCATACCGGTTTCCTTTTTATATGCGGCAACCGTAGCCACCGCTTGCATACGGCGGCAGAACAGCGCTGCCATTTGCTCGTCTACTTCATTTATAATGCTTCTGGCTTCTTGCAAAGCGTCCATTGGTCAAACTCCTTTTAGATCAATCCGTAGCTTTCTGCGAGTGCGCGGAAGGCGGGGAGTGAGCGGGTGATTTGTTCGGTGGTGACACAGTAAGAAATACGTGCATATCCCATACAGCCGAAATCGTCGCTGGGTACTAAGAGCAGCTCGTATTCTTTTGCCTTTTCGCAGAAAGCATTGGCATCTGCGACAGGGGATTTCAAAAACAGGTAAAACGCACCGTCGGGATATACGGCTTCAAAGCCCATAGAGGTTAATGCGTCGTATAACACCTTGCGGTTGCGGTCATAAATGCTGACGTCTGCGGTTTTGCCGAGACACGCCGCCGCCAAGCGTTGAAACAGTGCAGGTGCACACACAAAACCGAGCGCTCTGCCAGCACCGCACACGGCATCGTATACCATTTCCGCATCTGCGGCTTTGGGAGATACAAAGATATAGCCGATGCGTTCGCCCGGCAGGGACAAAGATTTACTGAAAGAATATCCGACAATTGTGTTGTCATAATACTGCGGGATATAGGGAACGGGGGTGTTGTCATACACCAGCTCTCTGTACGGCTCGTCACTGATCACATAAATCGGATGTCCGAACTGTGCGGATTTGGCGGTCAGCACCTCGGCAAGCACCTGAATGCTTTCTTCGGTCAACACCGCACCGGTCGGGTTGTTGGGGGAGTTGACAATTACCGCTTTTGTAGCAGGATTGACAGCCGCCTCCAATGCTGCACGGTCAATCTGGAAGGTACCTTCGGTACTGTTGACAACCGACAGCTTCGCGCCTGTTTTTTCCACGAACACACGGTATTCGGGGAAGAACGGTGCAAAAGCAATGACCTCATCACCTGCACCTACCAATGCGTGCAGTGAAACGGTCAAGGAGGCCGCAGCACCTACCGTCATATAGATATTGGCGGGAGAAGCAGGAAAATCTAAGGTGTTTTTAATGTAGGCCGCAACAGCAGTACGCACACCCATATCGCCGGGTGCGGAGGTGTAGGCATGCAGCTGTTCCGCAGGGGTTTCTGCAATCAGCTTGTTGAGTGTTTCGGTGACAATCGCAGGTGCGGGCACACTGGGGTTACCCAAGCTGAAATCAAACACGTTTTCCGCACCGATTTCTGCTTTCCGCTTGTTACCGTACTCAAAAATTTCACGAATGACCGAACGACGTCTGCCGAGTGCCAACATATCTTCACGAACCATAATTTTTCCTCCTGAAATAGCAGGTTAACACTGTTTACCTGAAGTTTTTTATCATTATATACCTTTTTTCCTTACAGTCAAGGGGTTTTTCGAGAAAATATTGCTTTTAGGCAAAAAAAGTGGTACTATGTGTAGGATGGAAAAGGGGGGTGCTGCAATGGAAGAGGTATATGAGGTTGCGGAATTACGTGAACGGCTGATTGTATACGGCATTGAAGAGATTGAGAATCACGGACTTACCGATTTTTCTTTGCGACGTGTGGCGACCAAATGCGGTGCTTCCTGTGCGGCACCGTATAAGCATTTCAAAAACAAGGATGACCTTATTTTAGAGATTTTACGGTTTATCAACCGTCAATGGGGCTTGCTGGAGCAGCAGCTGTGTGTGCTGTACGGCGACGATACCCGCCGCCTGTTATTGGAATTGTGTATGGCGAATATCCGCTTTCGTCTCGGCAATCCGCACTTTGCGGCGGTGCTGACCGTTGTGGCAAAGGATATGGATCCGAGGCAGAGAGAGGCGGTGGGGGAAATCATCACCAAAATCGGGGATCTTGCCGCCGTTTACTGTGAACAGCGTGGTAAGAAGGACGAGAGTGTGTTGCTGACCTATAAACTGCGATCACTGGTGTACGGTGCTGCTCTTCTTATCGGTAACGGGGAGCTGCCTAACACCCCCGAAACGCTCGACATGGTCAAAAATGCACTCGAAAAGGAGCTGAACTGAATGCATATTCCCGCTGCACCGTCCGCCGAACTGGACATTTTAACCTTCCGTGAGGCACTGGAGGAAGAGCAGAATACGGCACACGAATATGACCACGAGCAGTGGCTGTACGTGCCGTGTGCCTATGCGGAATATCGTTATATTTTAGGCACAAAAGGGAAAAAACCGCTGATTTGTATCGGTGTCAATCCGTCTACCGCCCGACCGGGTGATTTGGACAACACCCTTAAAAGTGTAGAGAGAATTGCACATCATAACGGTTTTGATTCCTTCATTATGTTTAATGTTTACGCCCAGCGTGCTACCTCTCCCGATGATATGGACAGCGAGAGAAATGAAAAGCTGCACAATGAAAATATGCAGGCGTTTCGCTGGGTGTTGGAAAATGCGGGCGAGCATCCTGCCATTTGGGCAGCGTGGGGTGCCGTGATTGAGAAAAGACGGTACCTGCCCGATTGCGTGCGTGATATGATTGGGGTGGGCGAATCGTTCGGTGCGACGTGGTATACCGCAGGAGCACGGTCTAAGCAAAAGGGACATCCACATCATCCGTTGTATCTCAAAAAGGACAGTGTCTTGGATGCCTTTGACGACATACGGGAATATCTGGATACATTGTAAAAAAACAACCTCTTGGCTGTTGCCAAGAGGTTGTTTTTTATGCTTCAAGCAGTTCTCGCTGTGCTTCTTTTGCTTTGCGACGGTACACCGTCTGAAACGCAATAAAGATGGCAACGAAGGAAACGATCCACGAGATAGGGAAGCTGGCGAAAAGGGTTTGCAGATAATAAAACTTTTTAAGCACGGTAAAGACAAACAACAGACGCACACCGCACACGCCGCCGACACAAATAACCATCGGCAGTGTAGAGTTGCCCATGGCACGCAGGGAGTAGGAATAGACATACAGCAATACCACCAAAAGGTAGGGGCCGCACACGATGTAGTTTCGTAACGCACCGGCAGCTATAACGGCAGGATCGCTTGTGTAGAAGGAAAGGAAGAAGGCGGGGAATATGACCAACAGTCCTGCCAGCACCACGGTGATGACACCGCAGATCAGTAAAGCCGCTCCGATAATACGGGGCACACGGTCATACCGCTTGGCACCTACGTTTCTTCCGACAAAGGATAAGCACGCTTGTGAGCCCGCATCGATGAAGGCGAACACAAAGCATTCGAGATTGTAACCGGCAGTATTGGCGGCAATCGCAACCGTGCCGAAGCCGTTGATGGCAGACTGAATGACCACGTTTGCCAAGCTGAAGCAAGCACTTTGAATGCTTGCCGGAATGCCGATGGTCATAATTTCTTTTACGTCCAGCTTCCTCAATTTCAAGTCGTGCGGGTGCAGGCGACAGGGATTGTGCATGTGAGCCATGGCAAAGATGGCGAGGATGGCGGACAATAGTTGCGAAATGACGGTGGCCAGTGCCACACCCACCACGTCGATATGTAAAAGTGCGACAAACAGCAGGTTTAACAGTACCTTCAGAGAACCCGACACCAGCAGGAAATACAGCGGCTTTTTGGGGTCGCCGCAAGCACGGAGAACGGAGGCGGCGAAGTTGTACAGAAGGTTAAATGGGAAGCCGCAGGCGAGTATTCGCAAATATACCGTTGCGGCAGGTAATACGTCTGCGGGGGTAGACATTAAAAGCAGTATTTTTTCGGCAAACAGTAAGCAGACGGCAGAAAGCACCACGCCGGAAAAGGCGGCGATAACCAGTGCAGAGTGTGCTAACGAGCGGGCACGCTTATGATCTTCTGCGCCGAGTGCCTGCGCAATCACCACGTTGGTACCGACCGCCAAGCCGATAATGAGATTAACAAATAAGCTGACAAGGGAAGAGTTGGCACCGACTGCTGCCAATGCGGCGTCGCCTGCAAACTTGCCGATAACGACAAGGTCTGCCGTGTTATACAGCAGTTGTATAACGCTGGTAAACATCATGGGCAGAGAAAAACGCAACAACTGCGGAATAATCGCACCGTTGCACATATCAATCGGTTCACGGATACGCTTTTTTATATGCACCGATACCCCTCCTTTTCGCAAAGAATAGAAGATTGTGACAAAAAAGCAGCACATTTTACAGAGGAATGCAATAGTAAAAACATTTTTTTCAAAATTAAACCAAAAACCTCCCGTTTTTTTCCAAAAAGCCCTTCCAAAAAGCGGAAGAATATAGTATAGTATATTTGTATATTTGTATCTCGAAAGGAGAGACGTATGGCAAAGCAATATTCTGTATCTTTGGATAAAATCATCGCAGAATTATCGCTGGAAACGGTATATATGCCCGAGGCGGCACATCTGCGAGAGGTGGTTTCGGGAGATACCAACCGTCCCGGCCTGGCACTTGCCGGGTTTTACGGATATTTTGACAGCGAGCGCATACAAATTTTAGGGAAAAGCGAGATTAGCTATCTGGGGGCATTGTCTGAGGGTATGCGTCTGCAGCGCATTGCGGAACTGACCACCCACCGTCCGCCTGCCATTGTTGTGACACGTGGTCTGGATGTCAGTGAGGAGCTTATTACCTGCTGTGAAAAGGATCACGTACCGCTGCTGAAGAGCAAAGACTCTACGTCGGCGTTTATGGCGGCACTGATTGCGTATCTGAGTGTGAAGCTTGCACCTCGTGTTACTAACCACGGTGTTTTCGTGGAGGTTTACGGCGAGGGTGTTTTGCTGGTGGGTGACAGCGGTGTCGGTAAAAGTGAAACCGCCATCGAATTGGTTAAGCGTGGTCACCGTCTCATAGCGGACGATGCGGTAGAAATCTCCCGTGTATCTGCCAAGACGCTTGTAGGCACCTCCCCCGAAAACATCCGTCACTTTATTGAATTGCGTGGCGTGGGCATTGTGAATGCCCGTCAGATTTTCGGTATGGGTGCTGTTAAAACCACCGAACGCATCGATATGGTTATCCGCCTGGAGCCGTGGGATACTGATAAAGTGTACGACCGTATGGGTCTGGACACCGAATATGTGGATATTCTGGGCATTCAGCTGCCGCAGATCACCATCCCCGTAAAGCCCGGTCGAAACCTGGCTATCATTATTGAGGTTGCCGCCATGAATCACCGTCAGAAAAAGATGGGCTATAATGCGGCATACGAATTGATGCAAAATCTCGGTATGGCGGATGACCTGCCGTCGCTGTCAACCGGCAGCACAGAGGATTGGACACACTTTTGATCAATATAAATATTTGGAGGACTTTATTATGTACAGAATCGGTATTGACCTTGGCGGCACCAACATCGTTGCAGGTGTGGTGGACGACAACTATGACATTGTAGCAACCGCAAAATGCAAGACCGCTTGCCCGCGTCCTGCAGAAGAAATTGTAGCGGATATGGCAAGGGTGGCAAAGGAAGCTGTTCAAAAAGCGGGCATTACCATGAAGGATGTTCGTGGTGTGGGTGTCGGTAGCCCCGGCACCTGTAACAAGGATACAGGCATTGTAGAGCGAGCAAACAACCTCGGCTTTGTCAATCTGCCGATGTGTCAAATGCTCGAAGAATTGCTTGGCGTTACCGTGGCAATCGAAAATGATGCGAATGCGGCGGCACTCGGCGAATTTAAAGCAGGTGCGGCAAAAGGTGCTAACAGCTGCGTATGCATCACCCTCGGCACCGGTGTCGGCGGTGGTGTCATTATCGACGGCAAGGTGTTTTCCGGCTCCAATTTCGCCGGTACCGAGCTCGGTCACACGGTCATCAACGTTGGTGGCGAGCCCTGCTCCTGCGGCAGAAAAGGTTGTTGGGAAGCGTATGCGTCTGCAACGGCCCTGGTACGTCAGACCCGTCGTGCGATGGAAGCCAATAAGGATAGCAAAATGTGGGACATCGCAGGTTCTCTTGAAAAGGTAGATGGCCGTACTGCATTTGATGCCATGCGTGCAGGGGATGCCGCAGGCACCGCTGTGGTAGATGCATACATTTACTACATTGCCGTTGGTCTTATTGATATGATCAACATTTTCCAACCCGACGTTTTGTGCGTAGGCGGCGGCATTTGTAAAGAAGGGGACACCCTGCTCATACCGCTGAGAAAGTATATTGAAGCAGAACGCTACAGCCAGAACAGTGTAAAGCAAACGGCACTGTGCGTGGCGAAGCTCAGCAACGACGCAGGTGTGATCGGTGCGGCGTGTCTGATTGATTGATTTTGAAAGGATGACTGTTTTGCAGATAGATCGTTTGGTGGCATTGGCCGAAAACGAGGGCTTTCGTGTGCAACGGCAGCTGCCGTTGGCACCGCTGACCACCTTCCGCATCGGTGGCCCTGCGGATGTGTTTGTAACGGTACCCGACGGCAAGGCAGCAGCAAAGCTGGTGGGTTTTTGCCGTGAAACCGAGACCCCCGCTTTTTTGCTGGGTAACGGCTCTAATCTGCTGATTGGTGATAAGGGAATCCGTGGTGTCACCTGGCAGTTTGACCCGAAATGTGCCGCATGTGCGGTGGAGGATACGGTGATTACCTGTGACGCAGGTATGTCGCTTTCCCGTGTATGTACGATAGCAAGGGAGCATGCATTGACCGGTCTCGAGTTTGCGTTTGGCATTCCCGGCACGGTAGGCGGCGCACTGTATATGAATGCGGGTGCTTACGGCGGTGAAATGGTCCAGGTGGTACAATCCGCCGAGGTGTTGCATCCTGACGGCACTTTAGAAACGGTAGACCCGGCGGATATGGCACTCTCCTATCGTCATAGTGTGTTTATGGAAACGGGGGATATCATCACCCGTATAACTATAGTTTTACAGCACGGTGATGAGAAGGCCATTCGTGAAAAAATGCAGGAGCTGATGGACCGCCGTCGTGACAAGCAGCCCCTCGAATACCCGAGTGCAGGCAGCTTTTTCAAGCGGCCGACGGGACATTTTGCAGGTGCACTGATTGAACAGTGTGGGCTGAAAGGATTTACGGTGGGCGGTGCCGCTGTCAGCGAAAAGCACGCAGGATTTGTTGTGAACAAAGGCGGTGCTACTGCCGCAGATATCTGTTCTCTGTCTGAGCAGGTGATCGCAAAAGTAAAACAGGAGACGGGCGTGACTATGCAGCCCGAAGTACGGTTTGTGGGTGAGTTTTAGTATATGGATTTTACAATTGTAACAGGTTTATCCGGTGCGGGAAAATCACGTATCATGGATGCGTTTGAAGATATCGGCTACTATTGTGTGGATAATCTGCCGCCGATTTTGCTGGCACAGTTTGCACGGCTGTTTGCGGATAAGCACGGAGAGACCGAAAAGGTTGCTTTGGCGGTAGACTCCCGTGGTGCTACCGATATCGGAGATTTTGAGCAAGGTCTGGAGGGGATGCGGGCACAGGACATTTCCTTCCGTATCGTATTTTTAGAGTGCGAGGATAATGTGCTTGTCAAACGGTATAAAGAGACCCGCAGACGTCATCCGCTTACCGAAATCGGAGACACCTCGATTACACAGGCGATTGAGCGTGAACGCAAGATGCTGCGCAATATGAAGGCGACTGCGGATTATATTATCGATACCTCCCGTTTGACCACGGCACAGATGCGGGAGCACGTTGTAAAGATGTTTACGGACAATCCCGACAGTGTGATGCCGGTACAGTGTATGTCTTTTGGCTTCAAATACGGTGCGCCGCTTGAGGCGGATCTTGTATTAGACGTCCGCTGCTTCCGTAACCCGTTTTACGTTGAGGAATTGAAGCAAAAAACAGGGCTGGATAAGGAAGTCAGGGATTTTGTGCTTAACAGCGATGCCTCCCGGGGCTTTGAGGAGCATCTTTTCGGCCTTGTGGATTATATGCTGCCGCTGTATCGCAACGAAGGCAAAAGCCAATTGGTGATTGCGATTGGATGCACGGGCGGTAAGCACCGTTCGGTTACCTTTACCGAACGATTGGCTGAGCATCTGAAAAAAGATAATGTTCCGGTGATTGTTAACCATCGGGATATAAAGAAAGCATAAGGAGAGAGCACTATGTTGACCGAAAAAATTGGAAGCATATTATGACAGCTTAACCGACGATGAAAAGCTCGGCGAGCTGTTACAGTTGAGTATTTCGTTCTTTGGTGTGGACTGTATGGTGACGGGTGACAACCAAACCTTCCCCAAAGATGTTATTGAGCATGCAGGCACACTTATCAGTAATGCAAAAACCGGTTCGAAAAAGAACCGTGCCATTCAGGAAGAGCATATGAAGCACAGCAAGGTTCCGTTGCTCTTTATGGGTGATATCGTCAGTGGCTTTGCGGTTGCGTATCCGTTGCCTTTGGCACAAGCGGGTACGTTTGACCCTGATTTTGTCAAGAAAATTGCACGTGAAACCGCCAAAGCCGCCAAAAAAGCGGATACGGTTGTGTTGATGATCGGCGAACACTGGTTGCAAAGCGGCGAATCCGCCTCCCGTGCAGACATTGTTGTACCCGATATTCAGATGGATTTGTTCCGTGAAATTTATGCGGTCAATAAAAACATCGTAGCGGTGGTGTTTGCCGGCAGACCGCTGGATTTGCGTGAGGTGAAGAAGCTGTCTAAAGCTATCCTCTTTGCCTGGATGCCGGGCGATGCCACCAGTGACGGTTTGGCAAATCTGTTGACCGGTAAAGCGGTACCCTCCGCAAAATTGGCTATGAGCATGCCGTACCACGTGGCACAGTGCCCGTTGCATTACGACCTGTACCCGACGGGCCATCCGTCCAAAGGCAACGGACATCGTTTCTCTTCCCGCTACGTGGACATTCCGAATAAACCGCTGTATCCGTTTGGCTACGGTTTATCCTATACGAAGTTTACATACTCCGATATTACCGCATCCGCTGAAAGCATGACTGCGGATGAGACGATCAAACTGTCGGTCACCGTTACCAATGACGGCGAATTTGACGGTGATGAAATCGTACAGCTCTATTTGTGGGATATGGAGGCAACACGTGTGTCCCGTCCGTTGCGTGAGCTGAAAGATTTCAAACGTATTTCGCTGAAAAAAGGTGAGAGCAAAGAGGTTACGTTTGAAATCACCGAAGAAATGCTGCGTTTCTTAAATTACGACGGTGAGATCAAATCCGAGCCGGGCAGATTTACCGCTTACATTGGCGAAAGCTCCGCTACCGACAGAAAAGTTGTGTTTACCTTAAAATAACAGGAAGGAGGGCGGATATGTCCTTTTCGGCAGATGTAAAAAATGAATTGGCGGAAATCCGCCCTCAAAAGGGATGCTGCCTTGCCGCACAATGCTATGGTATGCTGGAGTTTGCCCATGCGTACTGCGGTGCAGAGGTATCCCTGCAGACCGAACACGCAGGGGTAGCGGCGGTATACAGTGCGATTTTAAAAGAGTGCTGTCTGATTCCTGCCCCTACTGTACAGGTTAAAAAACGTCGTGGCGACTTTTTCTGTGTAGCTGTCGAGGAGCCATGGGCACGCGCACGGACATTGGAGCGATACGGGCATACCGCAAAGGACAGCTCGGTGCGTATGAATCGTGCGAACATCGATTGTGATGGCTGTTCTGCCGCTTTGCTGCGCGGTGCTTTTCTGGTGTGCGGTGCGGTGAGCAATCCCGAAACGGCGTATCATCTGGAGTTCAGTGTGCCATACTATAATCTCAGCAAGGATTTGCTGGCGTTGTTGCGTGAATTGGATTTTTCCGCAAAATACGTGTGCCGAAAGGGCACCCACGTCATTTACTTGAAAGAAAGCGAGCAGATAGCCGATTGCCTTACCTTGATGGGCGCACAGAGTGCTGCTCTGGAGGTTATGGGTGCCAAGGTTATCAAAAGCATCCGTAATGATGTCAACCGTGCCAATAACTGTGAAACTGCCAACATTGACAAAACGGTGGCGGCGGCAGGGGTGCATATTCAAGCGATTATGCGTCTGGAACAGGCAGGGGCGTTGGGCAGTCTGCCCGAGAGCTTACAAAAAATTGCACAGCTCAGGTACGATAACCCTGAAATGAGCTTGCGGGAGTTGGCGGAGCTGTGTGATCCGCCGCTTACCCGCAGCGGATTGAATCACCGCTTGCAGAGAATCCTGGAGGCGGCGGAAAAACTGAAAGATTAGAGGAATCGGTATGGCGTTTGCACATTTGCATTTGCATAGTGAATACAGTCTCCTTGACGGCGCATGTCGCATCGAGGGGATTGTTTCACGTGCCGTCGCATTGGGGCAAAGCGCCGTAGCCATTACCGACCACGGCGTGATGTACGGCGTGGTCGATTTTTATAAAGCCGCTAAAAAGGCGGGCATACGGCCGATTATCGGTTGTGAGGTGTACGTGGCGGCACGTACCCGCTTTGATAAGGTACACGGCACCGACAGCGAAAGCTGTCACCTGATTTTGCTGTGTGAAAATGAGACGGGGTATTACAATTTACTGAAACTGGTATCCGCTGCATTTACAGAGGGCTTTTATAGCCGTCCACGTGTGGATCATACGTTGTTAGAGCAGTACCATGAAGGCCTCATTGCACTGTCTGCGTGTCTTGCAGGTGAAATACCACGTGCTTTGTCAGCGGGAAATTATGAAAATGCCAAACGGCTTGCTACCTATTATGCCGGTGTGTTTGGCAAGGATAATTTCTTCCTGGAGCTGCAGGACCACGGTATAGATGCACAAAAAACGGTCAATGCAGGACTCAAACGCCTGTCACGAGAGCTGGGTATTGGCCTTGTCGCAACCAATGACGTGCATTATCTCACCAAAGAGGATGCACAGATGCAAAAAATACTGATGTGTATTCAGACGGGTACGACCGTTCTGGAGCCGTCGCCCTTTGCCTTTGAAACAGACGAATTTTATCTGAAAAGTGAAGAAGAAATGCGGACACTGTTCAGTGATACGCCCGAAGCGATAGATAACACCGCACGTATTGCGGCACGGTGTCAATTTGATTTCACCTTTGGCGATCTGAAGCTACCCGCCTTTGATGCGCCGGGCGGTGACAGCAATGCCTATCTTGAGAAGCTGTGCAAAGAGGGACTGGTTCGTCGCTACGGCAGCTCACTTCCCGAGGGTGCGGTGCAACGGTTGGAATATGAATTGTCGGTTATTCGTAAAATGGGGTATGCCGATTACTTCCTGATTGTTGCCGATTATGTCAACTATGCCAAAAGCCATGATATTCCCGTAGGTCCCGGTCGTGGCTCGGGTGCGGGCAGCTTGTGTGCATATTGTGTCGGCATTACCGAAATCGACCCCTTAAAATATAATTTGTTGTTTGAACGCTTCTTAAACCCCGAACGTGTCAGTATGCCCGACTTTGACGTGGATTTCTGTACCGAAAAACGGGGCCAGGTGATTGATTACGTGATTTCCAAATACGGTGCAGACAGGGTAGCACAGATTATCACCTTCGGTACGTTGGCGGCAAAGGCGGCAGTCAGAGATGTGGCACGTGCCATGGCGGTGCCGTATAGCGTTGCCGACCGTATTGCAAAATTGATTCCGCACGGCCTGAATGTCACTCTGGAAAGTGCGTTACAGGCGAGCGAGAAGTTTCGTGCCGCCGTAGAAGAGGACGAGCAGGTAGCACGTGTGGTGGAAATGGCACGTCGCTTAGAAGGTATGCCACGCAATGCCTCTACCCATGCGGCAGGTGTTGTGATAGCCCCTCGCCCCGTCAATGAGTATGTACCGCTGTGTGTCAACAGAGAGGCGGTAGCGACCCAGTTCCCCATGCATAACCTGGAAGAGCTCGGTGTTCTTAAAATGGACTTTTTGGGGTTGCGTAACCTAACGGTTATCGCCGCTGCCGAAAAGATGATTCGTGAGAAGGATATGGCTTTTCGTGTGGACAGCATACCGCTGGATGAACTGCGTGTGTATGCCATGCTGACTGCAGGCAACAGTGACGGCGTGTTCCAAATGGAATCGGCAGGGTTAAAACGGGTGCTGATGAACTTAAAACCCACTCGTTTTGAAGATTTGATTGCGGTTATTTCTCTGTATCGTCCCGGTCCTATGGACTCTATTCCAAAATACATCTATAACCGACATCATCCGGAGGCGGTACGGTACGCACATCCGTTGTTAAAGCCAATTTTAGAGGTTACCTTCGGCTGTGTCGTGTATCAGGAACAGGTTATGGAGATTTTTCGCTCGTTGGCGGGTTATTCCTTTGGCCGTGCGGATGTGGTGCGTCGTGCCATGGCAAAGAAAAAGCACGATGTTATGGAAAAAGAGCGTGCAATCTTTATAAACGGTCTGACCGAAGCAGACGGCACGGTGACGGTGGAGGGCTGTGTCCGTCGTGGTGTTTCTGCCAAGGTGGCAAATGATATTTTTGATGAGATGTCCGCCTTTGCTTCTTATGCCTTTAATAAAAGCCACGCCGCTGCGTATGCACTGGTGGCCTATCAGACGGCATATTTGAAAGCGTTGTATCCGCGTGAATATATGGCGGCACTGATGAGCAGTGTGCTCGGCAGCGATAAGGTTGTGAGCTACATCCGTGAAAGTGAACGGATGGGCATTAAGGTGCTGCCGCCGCATATCAATCATAGTGTCGCAGAGTTTGCACCCGAGGGCGAAAATATCCGTTTCGGGTTGCTGGCAATGAAAAATATCGGTCGTGGCTTTGTGCAGGAGCTGATTCATTTACGTGAACGTGACGGCATGTTCGTTTCTTTCTATGATTTTTGCGAACGTATGGTGGCGGTCAAGGAGTTTAACCGTCCTGCTTTAGACAGCATGATCCGATGCGGTGCTTTAGACGGCTTGGATGCCAATCGCAGACAGATGCTGCAGGTGGCACCTGCACTGGTTTCGCAACTGGAAGAAAAGGAGCATCGCCAGGTGGATGGTCAGGTGGGCTTCTTTGAGGTTGGTGAGGATACCTCTCCAGTGGCATTACCGAAATTGGAGGAGCTGCCGCTTGCCGAATTGCTGAAAATGGAATACGAAGTAGCAGGCATGTATTTATCGGGTCATCCGATGACACCGTATGCAGCTTGGTATAAAACCAGACACATTATCCGTACCGACCGCTTGCTTGCACGTGCGGAGGAGAATGCGGATGAGTTAGACGGCTCTACGGTGACGGTGGCAGGTCTCGTGAGCAGTGTGCGTGAGCAAAACACCAAGACGGGTGCGAAAATGGCATACTGCCGCATAGAGGATTTGTACGGTGCGGTGGAAACGGTGGTGTTCCCTAAAACGTTGTCGCAGTACAGTGACCTTTTACAGTCGGGCAGTATTGTACAGCTGCGAGGTCGTGTAGATGTGGGCGAGGACGGCATGCCGAAGCTGTTGTGTGAGCAGGTGGCAGCGTTGCCTGCAAAGCCGCCCGAAGAGACGGTGTCGCAACCTGCCAAGAAGGTAGCGCCCGGCTTGTACCTTCGTCTGAAGGGCGAGGATACACCCCAATATAGACAGGTGTTGCGACTCTTGCGTGTGTTTGAAGGAAAAGACGATGTGTTTATTCACTTTACGCAAACTTCAAAGACTGTAAAAATGGGCGAAAAGTACCGTATAATGCGTAATCCTGTTTTGCTGCAGGAGCTTGTACGCCTGTTGGGCGAGGAAAACGTAAAATCTGTATAATTGCACAAAATATGAAAAAATGTTGCAAAGATAGAAAAAGGACTTGCTATTTGAAGAATCTTTCAGTATAATATATATTCCGATATAGGAGTAAACTGTAAGGCAGTTGTATATAGGAGGATGTTCCAATGAAAAAGATTGCTGTTTTGACAAGTGGCGGCGACGCACCGGGCATGAACGCTGCGATTCGTGCGGTGGTACGTGCAGCTTTGTATAAAGGTATGGAAGTTGTCGGTGTTGTTCGCGGCTATGCAGGTCTTATGAGTGGTGATTTTATACCGATGACATTGCGTAGTGTGTCGGATATCCTGCATCGTGGCGGGACCTTCCTCTACAGTGCTCGTTGTCCTGAATTTAAGGAAGAAGCGGGTGTTATGAGAGCGGTAGAAACCTGCCGTGCCAATGACATTGAGGGTGTTGTGGTTATCGGCGGAGACGGCTCTTTCCGTGGTGCACAGGATTTGTCCCGTCACGGTATTCCGTGCGTAGGCATTCCCGGCACGATTGATAACGATATTGCTTGCTGTGAACAGACCATTGGGTATGACACTGCACTGAACACCTGTATGGAGTTGATTGATAAGCTGCGTGATACGTCGCAGTCTCACGACCGTTGTTCGGTAGTAGAGGTAATGGGTCGTCATGCCGGCTATATCGCATTGAATGTGGGTATTGCTTGCGGTGCCACCAGCATTTTGGTGCCCGAATTTGAATACGATTTTGAACGTGATGTGCTGGATCGTATCCGCAAGACCGCCGCAACCGGTAAAAAGCACTTTATCATTGTGGTTGCAGAAGGCGTTGAGCAGAAGGTCACGAAGATTGCACAGCTTGTGGAAGAAGCTACCGGTATTGAAACCCGTGCTACCATTCTCGGTCACGTGCAGAGAGGCGGCTCGCCGTCCTTGACCGACCGTGTGCTTGCCAGCCGTATGGGCTATGAGGCGGTACGGTTGTTGGAGGAAGGCAAGAGCAATCGTGTTGTGGCGATTCAGAATGATAACCTTGTGGACTTCGACATTGAAGATGCACTGCGTATGAAGAAAACGTTGGATATTTCTTTGTACGAGATGGCACATGAAATTTCTATTTAACTACTGATTTGAAAACAGCAACCAAACCCCTTGGTTGCTGTTTTTTTGAAAGGGCGGTGTCATGATGGATACGACAAAAGACTTGTTTTTTACATTACTGCGTAGCGGTTTAACAGGAGAGGCGGTAGCCGTCGAGGAGCCGTTTCCTTTTGAGGAGCTTGTACGGGAGGCCACACGTCACGGTGTGGAAAACCTTTTGTTCCACGGACTACGCGCTGCAGGGTATACAATTAAAGACCCGCAGATGAAGGCGTTGTTTCATACGGTGGGAGAGAATATTTTTATAAACGAAAATCAGGTAGCAACGGCTCTTGCTGTGTGTGAGGCGTTTGAACAAAACGGTATTCACTATATGCCGCTGAAAGGTCTGCCTATCCGTGAATTATACCCCTCCGCAGAAATGCGGACGATGGGGGATGTGGATATTCTCATCAAAACCGAACAGTACCCTGCTATCTGTGATGTGTTGACCTCTCTTGGATTCACCCCCGTGCTTGAAAGCGTGTATGAGCTGGTGTGGCAAAAGAGCGATACTTTGTATTTAGAATTGCATAAATCGTTGTTTCCTACATATGACGTGGATTTTCACAAAGAGTTTGGGGACGGCTGGGCAAAAGCGATTGTACAGGGAGAATCCTGTCGTTATGCATTGTCTCCCGAGGATACCTTTGTGTATTTGTTTACCCATTTTGCGAAGCATTATTTGGATGGTGGTATCGGTGTTCGTCATCTTGCTGACCTGTGGGTGTACCTGCGCGCCAATCCGTCGCTGGATGCGGCGGATGTGAATGAGAAGCTTGACCGTCTGCATCTGCGCGCTTTCTGTGATAACGTTAAAAAGACGTTGTCAGTGTGGATGGGTGAAGAGGAAGAAACACCTGCCACAGCGCAGATTCTGCAAACGGTGTGGACTGCCGGTGTGTATGGCACACCCGAAGAGCATCAGATTGCAGGGGCAGAGCGAAATACGGTGACCACCACCGGTGATATGAAACGCCGTCATTTTCTGGCGTATGCGTTTCCGCCCTTTGAATTGATGTCATATGCGTACCCTGTGTTGAAAAAAGCACCGTTTTTGTTGCCGCTGGTGTACGTGTGGCGTGTTGTGACGAAAGCGGTGTTACGGCCCGGGCAGGTGTTGCAACATAGTAAAAGCGTCATGGCTGTCACCGAGAAGGATGTAAAAGACCGTCAGGCAGCATTACGCTTGGTGGGTTTAGAGCCCGCTATTGATCGTAAACAGCAAGAATAAAACAGCGAAGAGTGATCGCAAGTAGCTCACTCTTCTTTGTTTATCCCGACATTTTTGGAAAATGTTAAGTTTTTCCTTTCTGTATCTTGTTAAATAATAAAAGATATGCTATAATACATATAGTTATATACTTGCAACGAAAAGAGAGATGTCTTTTGTCCGTTTGGGAATTGATACTGCTGGCTGTCGGGTTATCGATGGATGCTTTTGCGGTGGCTGTTTGCAAGGGTCTTGCGATGCAGAAGGTGACCCTCAAAAGCGTGGTAACGGTAGGCGGCTGGTTTGGTGGTTTTCAGGCATTGATGCCGTGCATCGGCTACTTCCTGATGACCATGTTTCAGAAATATATAACCGCTTTTGATCATTGGATTGCATTTATTTTGTTGGCACTGATCGGTGCGAATATGATAAAGGAAGTTTTCGAGGAAGAGGAATGTGAATGTGCGGATGCGTCGCTGTCGGCACGCGTGATGTTTACAATGGCGGTTGCCACCTCTATTGATGCCTTGGCGGCAGGCGCCACCCTCATTGTGTTATCCCGAGCACAGGCCCTGTTTGCGATTGCGGCTATCGGCGTGATCACGTTTACGTTATCTGCTGTCGGTGTCAAAATCGGTAATGTGTTTGGCTCCCGCTGGCGTGTCGGTGCCTCTGTGGCGGGCGGTGTTATACTGATTTTGCTCGGCACCAAGATTTTGCTGGAGCATTTGGGGATTTTAGTTTTGTGAGGTAGTTATGCAACTGTACTTACCGTTTAAGCAAGCAACGCCCGTCTGGGCGGCAGGTCTCGGTGCACAAAAGAACTGTACACTGGGTTTGTATACATCAGTAGAGGGCGGCAAGACTGCTACCTTGCGTATTGCGGTATCGGGCTTCTACCGCCTGTTTGTAAACGGCGTGTTTTCGTTTTACGGTCCTGCACGCCACGGAGAAGGATATTCCCGTGTAGATGAAGTGCCGCTTACTCTGCCTGCCGGCACTGTACACATCGCCGTTGAAACCATAAACTATGCACTAAACTCCTTTTGCTATATTTGCAGAGACGGTTTTATAACTGCTGAGTTGGAAGTTGACGGTGCCGTTGCGGCGGCAACGGGCGACGATGGCTTCTCCTGCTTTGTGTTACAGGAACGGGTGCGTCGCATACAGAGATACAGTTATCAGCGTCCTGCTGCAGAGAGCTATCGCTTGACACCGCAATTTGCGGATTGGAGATGCGGCAAGCCGTGTGATAATGCACAACCGATTGCTTTTGAGACGGCACAGAGTAATATTTAGCCCCTCGTCGCATCCCCTTGAATACCTTTCCGTCGGAACCGTTTACCGATAAGGTGGCATACGGTAGCTTTTCGAAGGTGATTCCCGAAGAATATCGTAAAGACAGATCGCTTACCTATCCTAACCTTGGCGAACAGCAGCTGATGGGATTTAAGGAAAGCGAGCTTGAGTGGCATTTGAGCGAAGAGGCGGAAGAATGTAAAACGCAGTCCCTGACAACGGTAAATGTGCCGTTTGACAGTGCCTCACTTGCTGCAGGACAGTTTGAAATTCTGTCGATGCCCGGTGCAAAAACGGGTTTTCTCACGATGCACATCACCTGTGAAAAAGCCGGCACCTTATATATCTTTTTCGACGAAACGTTATCTCCCGAAGGAGACGTTGATCCGCTTTGCCGTGAGTGCTGTAACGTCATTCGCCTGGATATGCAGGCGGGTGTGTATTTCTTCGAAGCGGCAGAGCCGTTTGGTATGAAATATATGAAGCTGCTGGCAGAAAGCGGTCAGTTTATCGTGACAAAGCCGGCTATTCGTCAGTTGATTTGTCCGCAGCCCATTACTGCTGCATATAAGGGCTCCGACCCGAAATTAGCGGCGGTTTTCGAAGCGGGAAAACAATCTTTCTTGCAGTGCAGCTCGGATTTGTTTATGGATTGCCCGACACGTGAACGTGCAGGGTGGCTGTGTGACAGTTATTTTATCGCTCGTTCCGAAAAAGAGTTTACGGGCGAAAATGTCATCGAATATAACTTTCTTGAAAACTTTTTAATGCCCGAAACCTTCCGTGATCATCCGAAGGGTATGCTGCCGATGTGTTACCCAAGCGATCACTATAACGGTATGTTTATTCCCAACTGGGCGATGTGGTTTGTTCTGCAATTGGAAGACAGAATGCAGCGTGTGGGAGATGCCGATTTTATCGCCGCATTCCGTGACCGTGTGTATGCACTGCTGGCGTATTTCAAACAGTTTGAAAATACCGACGGTCTTTTGGAATATTTGCAATCCTGGGTGTTTGTGGAATGGTCGCAGGCCAATGAGCTTGTGCAGGATATTAACTATCCCTCTAATATGATGTATGCACGGATGTTGGAGGCGGTGGCGGCATTGTATGATGATGACGCACTGGCTGATAAGGCGGCGGCATTGAAACAGTTGATTCGTGAGCGCTCCTTTAACGGCGAGTTTTTCACCGATAATGCGGTATATGTACACGGCAAGGCGGTATCCACAGGCGAAGTCACCGAGGTATGCCAATATTATGCGTTCTTTACGGGCGTCGCCACACCGCAACTGTATCCTGCCTTGTGGGAAACCTTGGTGCAGCATTTCGGTCCGCAACGTGCCGAAACAGGTGCATATCCTGCCGTGTACCCTGCGAATGCTTTTATCGGCAACTATCTACGGTTGATGCTGCTGGAGGATGACGGCAGATACGCACAGATGTTGTCTGAAATCAAAGAATATTTCTATTATATGGCAGAACGTACAGGCACTTTGTGGGAGCATATCAGCACCCGGGCGAGCTGTATTCACGGATTCGCTTCGTATGTGGTACATTTTATTCGTGTGGCCGAAGAGCATTTGCACGGATAAATGTCTATAAAGCTGTTGAAAAAATGCGTATACTATTTTTGGAGGTTTACCGATGAAGAAGTATGATTATTTGATTGTGGGCAGTGGCTTGTTTGGTGCCACCTTTGCACATGAAGCAATGAAACACGGTAAAACGTGTCTTGTTGTGGAAAAACGTGACCACATCGGCGGCAACATCTATTGCGAAGAGGTAGAGGGCGTGATGGTACACCGCTACGGTGCACATATTTTCCACACCTCCGACCGTCGTGTGTGGGATTATGTGAACGCACTGACACCGTGCAATCGCTATACCAACTCTCCGATTGCCAACTATAAAGGTGAAATCTATAACCTGCCCTTCAATATGAACACCTTCCATCAGATGTGGGGTGTGCATACACCTGAAGAGGCGAAGGCACAAATCGAAAAACAACGTGCGGAAATTGCCGATGAACCCCGGAATCTTGAAGAGCAGGCAATCAGTCTTGTAGGCAGAGATATTTACGAAAAGCTTATCAAGGGCTATACCGAGAAGCAGTGGGGCAAGGATTGTAAAGACCTCCCCGCATTTATCATCAGACGTTTGCCGGTGCGGTTTATCTATGATAACAACTACTTTAACGATGCGTACCAGGGCGTGCCGATTGACGGTTATACCGCATTGATTGAACGGTTGTTGGAGGGTGCGGAGATCCGCCTTTCCACCGATTTTCTGGAAAATCGTGAACAGCTTACAGCTTTGGCGGATACGGTTGTATATACCGGCACTATCGATGCATATTTCGGCTATTGCTACGGAAAGCTCGAATATCGCAGCTTGCGGTTTGAAACCGAGACATTGGACACCGATAACTATCAAGGTGTAGCGGTGGTCAACTACACTGACCGTGAAACTCCGTATACCCGTGTGATTGAGCATAGACACTTTGTCGATTGCAGCAGTGATAAAACGGTGGTCACCCGTGAGTACTCTGCGGTGTGGAAGGAAGGGGACGAGCCCTACTATCCTGTAAATAACGACAAAAACCAAGAGCTGTATGCACAATATGCCGCATTGGCAGAAAAAGAAACAGGTGTTATTTTCGGCGGACGTCTTGCCGAATATAAATACTATGATATGGATAAGGTTATTGCGAGTGCACTCAAGGTAACCGATACCGTGTTTGGAGGGAAATAAATTGCCAAAAGTATCTGTGATTATGCCGGTGTACGGCGTAGAGAAGTATGTTGGGAAAGCCATTGAATGTATCCAGAATCAGACACTGTCCGATTTTGAGTTTCTGATTGTGGATGATGGCACCAAAGACAGAAGTGGTATCATTTGCGACGAATATGCGGCAAAGGACCCGCGCCTGACGGTTATCCACAAGGAAAACGGCGGTGCACCATCGGCACGTAATGAGGCACTGAAAATTGCTACCGGCGATTATTACTATTTTATGGACTCGGATGACTGGGCAGAGCCCACTATGCTCGAGGATATGGTGAAGCTGGCAGAAGAAACCAACGCACAGCTGGTGGTAACGGGATATTATATTGACACCTATTATTCCGATACTGAGTATTATACCCAGACCCAGCAGGTTGACAGTATTGTATACGAAAGCCAGCAGGCATTCCGTGAAGATGCGTACCGCTTGTTTGACCAAAACCTGCTGTACACCCCGTGGAACAAGCTGTACAGCGGCGATTATATCCGTGACAATGACCTGCATTTCTCCAATACCTTTTGGGACGATTTCCCGTTTAACCTGTCGGTTGTGAGAAACGTTGAACGTGTGGCGGTCTTGTCTACACCGTACTACCACTTTATGCGTGCGAGAGCGGAAAGCGAAACCGCAAAATATCGTGCGGATATGTACGACAAGCGTGAAGAAGAGCACGGTTGGATGGAGGACCTGTACAAGCATTGGGGCGTGGATAACGAAGGCACACGTGAGTTTATCGCCCGCCGTTATATCGAGCGTGTGATCGGCTGTGTTGAAAATGTGGCTAACCCTGCTTGTACGCTGTCTGCCAAGGAAAAGGTAAAGGAAATCGGCAGAATGATTTCGGACGAAAAGGTACGCAAGCTCTTGAAGGTTATGGTGCCTCGTTCCACCTATATGAAGGTTATGCTCATCCCTGTGCGGATGAACAGTGCGTGGCTGACCTACTTAGAAGGTGTGGTTATTTCCAAAGTTCGCCGTGGCAACGTAAAAACGTTCGCAAAACTGAAAGCACAAAGATAAAAATAAAAAACACGATGCAAGGGTTCCCTTGTATCGTGTTTTTTTGTTTATTTGTTGGTCGTACCGTCCCAAAGCGGTAAAGAGTTGATGTATTTTTTCTCTATAGCAGGTACGTGGTAGGTGTTGTAGCATATAAGCCCCTCGGCTACACCGTAAAGGGTAGTGGGATCTTCAACATAGAAAACGTAATAGGGGAGAATAGTCGCATCATCCATGGTTGCACGGTATATCAGTGCCTGTTTGTGTATAACGGTATCCTTATCAACAGGTGTTTCTTTCAGGTGGCTGTCCACATAATATCCTTCCAGCAAGAGTTCGTATGCCTCGCTTGAAGAAATCACGGGGTAATCACCGATTTTTTCCGCCGCAGCGAGAGCGTTTGTTATGGAAATACCGGACAGATTACCGTTTTCATCGCAACCGAAATGTGCAGTCTTACACGCATAATTGAGTATACGTTCTGCGGCGGTATCCGCCCCTTCGTATACACGATATACGTATGTGCGCTCGCCAGAGTAGGAAAATGTTGACGTAAGATAGGGGACCGGTTGTGCAAACCCAAGAAGGTCGGCATACCTTTCGGTGAGATATAAGAGGGCTTTTTCAGCATCCACGAAATCGGCATCGTTGCGGAAATTATAGCCGTCCGGTAACGGAATATGCCCCGTGTTATCCAGATCGCCCCATCTGCCGAAAACAATGTTAACTGTACCGTATGGGTCCACAAAAATATCCGCTTGGTCGGTTGTGAATTTCAGTCCTCCGCCGTACCGTTCTTTCTCAACATTTTCAATGGTAAATCCGAGTGTGTTTGTCGCTTCTTCTGCCAACTTGGTCATTTCCTTTTCCGAAAGACCCCCTGTTACCTGCCAATTTTCGTCAGTCACAGCATTTTTGTATACGGGCAATCTGCGAATAGGTGTCTTGGAATCCCACGGATTGGTTTCGTCGTGTGCGGAGATGTCGTAGCACATAACGTTGCCACCGCCGTTTAGATGGTGCGTAAATGTGATGTCCAACAACGGCAGACGGGTTTTGCTGTACACCCAAATACCGCTAAGTATCACGGCAAAGCAAGCTGCCAATGCAACAACGGCACGGACGGTTTGCTGTTTGTGCTTTTGACGCACAGCTGCCGTCTCCGCTATCATAGTATCATCCATTAGACCCACAGCAACAAGAATATCGTGTCGTTTCATAGCAGTCCCTCCTTCTCCAAATGTGTTTTGAGGGCGGCACGGGTGCGGTGAAGGGTAGTTTTGACGGCACTTTCACTTTTATGACAGTAAGCGGCAATGTCCCGTATGCTGTCTAAAAAGAAATATCTGCCGATAAACATGTGTCGGGCAGGTGGTGGGAGTACTTGTAAAAATCCGCCGATGCTTTGTGCTAACAGGTGTAATTCGGCGGTGCTTGCCGTGGTATCCCCGTCGGTGACCGTGTTTTCCCATTCCTCAAGAGCAGATATATACTGCGACCCCCCACGTTTTTGACGGCTTTTAGCACGAAGACGGTCGATAGAAAGCTCTCTTGTCAGCTTTCCAAGATAGGCAGACAGCACGGCGGGTCTTTGCGGCGGTATGGAATGCCACGCTTTTACATACGTGTCATTAACACATTCTTTGCTGTCTTCTATATCCCTTAGGATGTTTTTGGCAATTTTCAACAGATAGTTGCCGTATACGGTTTCGGTTTCTTTGATGGCACGCTCATTGCGTTCCCAATACAAATTGATAATCTCTGTATCCCGCATACTGTCACCCCTTTCTACTGTATACACCGATAAAAGCTGTAAAAGGTTACAAAAAACCTTCCCACAAAAAGTATAGCATACTTTTTGCGGGAAGGTAAATGGTTATTTTGCCGTGAATAAACCGACCTTGCGATTTTGCTTGTCTAACAGGGCATTATACTGCACGTGACGGTATTGCTCAAGCAGTGCGGTGTAGGGGGAGGCGTCATTCCAATCGTAATATACGCCGTTGTTGTCAATATACCCTACCGTATCAATAACCGGCAAGGTTTTCGAAAGCTGGGACAGGTAGCGGTTATAGTCACTGGTTTTAAGACCTGCGGTTTGCAGCAGTAAGCTTGACAGATAATTGGAGCTGAGCATATCTATTTGCTTCTCTTCAATGTCGTAGTTTGCCCAAATGAGAAACGGCGTTATATGCCGTGCCTGCTGCTGCTCGAGTGTTAATCGTTCGATAGGTGTACCGAGCGTTTCTTCAACAAAAGCCGTTTCTACAGAGGGCTGATGATCACCGAACATACAAATCACAACCGGCTCTTCCACTGCTTCAAAGTAGCTGATAAGCTCACGGAAGGCGTTGTCGCTGTACCGCAGCAGAGAAAGATATCTGTCTGTTTCGGGATAGGCGAGTGTGTTTTCCAGCCATACATCCTGTTGGAAATTATCTGCATCCTTGCGATAACCACCGTGATTTTGCATGGTGACATTAAACAGAAAATACGGTTTGGATGTGGCACGGTTTTCGAAATCATTGATAATCCAACGATAGTTGTAGTGGTCGCTCACATACTGACGCACCAACACGTGTTCACCGGGATATGCCTCGTTCATCAGCTCGTTCAGGTAATTGATGTCATAACCCGTTTGCTGATATTCCTCGAAAATAGACATATCCAGTATGGTTTCCATGGATTCAAAAGCAGGGAAGCCGAGTAGGGGATATACCTTGTAGCGATCCCAGCCGGTACGGTAGTAGGGGTGCATCGAACGGATATTGTACCCTTGCGCACTTAGCAGCGTTGCTAAGGTGGGCAGATTTTGCTTGACATAGAGCACATAGGTGTTGCTGCCTGACGGTAAAAATGCCGTGCTGTTGCCGGTTAAAAACTCAAACTCGGTGTTGGAGGTGCCTGCACCGATGACAGGAACGTACAGATTACCACGCACCGTGTTTTCGTATAGCGAGGAGATAAACGGCATCGGCTCTATATTGGTATTGACCTCGCCGAGCACCGAAAGGTCGGACAGCGATTCATTCATAATGGCAATGATATGCGGCTGTTGTTCATTTTGTGTCTCCTCTGCGTCTGCACCTTCCAGAACCTCTGCCACATACTCTTCTACCTTCTCGGCATCATAGCCGTTGGGCTCTAATACATACAGATATTTTGTGTTGATGAAAAAGCTGTAGGTAAAACCGAAATTGCGATAGCCACGTGTTTGGTTCCAGAAATCGGGGCGTACGCCTAACGTGTTGGCAAAAAAGTCGGTAAAGAAGAACAGTCCTGCCAACACCAGGATGATCACAGCACTGCCTGCACGCGAGATGATACGGGTAATAAGCGAAAAACGGGGTGTGGTGAATTGTACACCCAATGCGATGAGGAAGCACAGCAAAATTGCAGCGGTCATTATCTGATAATCCAATGTGTAGGTGTATTCCGAGAGGATGTTTTCCGCCACACCGAGGGTGGTAAGGTCTAACGGTACAAACGGCGTACCACGAAACAGTACCATTAAATGATTGGTAAGTGCCAACCCGAACAAAAGAGGATTCACAATGAGTACAGACAGTTTGAAGCTGCCCGACACAGCAAATACCAGCCCCATAAACAGAAGGGTCAGCAGGTAGTTGGCACCGAATCCGAAATAGGTCATATCGTATACAAAAACACCGTTCAGTGCTTCGGTCATGGTAACCGATACGACAGGCAGTAAAAACAGCAAAACGGTATAAATACATTTTTGTAAAATGCCGTCCTTTATCCGTATGCGGAATGCAAACAGTGCACCCACAATAATTGGCGCCAAAAGACAGCCGATAAACAGCAGGATACGCCCCACAATGGGCGTTTCGAGATAACTGCCGTTTGTGCAGATAACACCTGTCAGTAGCAGTACGGTGATCACGGTGCCCACAATGGCGGACACACGGCTGACGGTTATGGTGAGCTGCTTGTTGTCCAAAACGGTCTTTTTCATTGGGGCACCTCCTCTTACAAGTCTTTACCTGCGTATCGTACCACATTTTTTCAAAAAAATAAACTGTTTTTGGTTAAAAAATTATAAACAAAACGGACATACCTCTCAAAAAGAGATATATCCGTTATACTTACAGGGTCATGAGCTCGCAAATGCGTGCAGAGAAGGCGACGGGGTCTTCTATGGGCAGTCCTTCGATGAGTAATGCCTGGTCATACAACAGCTTGGCAAAATCGGCAAGCTGTTCATCCCCGCTCGCCTGCAGTGCGACGAGCTTTTCAAAAACGGGATGTGCGGCATTCAGCTCCAATACACGTTGGGCACGCATACCCTCCGCATTGGGCATAGAGGCCAGTACCTTTTCCATTTCAATGGACAGAGCACCTTCACTGGAAAGGCAAACGGGGTGGGTTTTCAGACGGGCAGAGATTTTGACCGCACTGACTTTGCCCTCCAATGCTTTTTCCATAGCTTCCAGTAACGGTTTATGCTGTTCGCTGTCGGTGTTGGCAGTATTTTCCGCTTCAAAGCCGAGGTCACCGCTGCTGACCGACTTGAACTCCTTGTCCTCAAAGGTACGCAGCATTTGCAGTGCAAACTCGTCTACATCGTCGGTGAGATACAGGATTTCATAACCCTTGTCCCGCACCAACTCCGTCTGCGGCAGTTTGTCAATCTTATCGGCAGTATCACCGCAGGCATAGTAGATGTATTTTTGTTCTTCGGGCATCCGTGCAACGTATTCCTTCAAGGTGACCCATTTCTTTTCAGCGGAAGAAATGAACATCACCAGATCCTGCAGCACGTCCTTGTGCATACCGTAGTCGTTGTACAGGCCGAATTTTAATTGCAGACCGAAGTTTTTAAAGAAGGTTTCATACGCCTCACGGTCGTTATTCAGCATAGACAGTAATTCACTGTGAATTTTCTTTTCCAGACGGGAAGCGATGATCTTTAACTGTCGGTCGTGCTGTAACATCTCTCGGGAGATGTTTAAGGACAGATCCTGCGAGTCTACAAGACCTTTGACAAAGCTGAAATGATCCGGCAGCAGATCAGCGCACTTTTCCATAATCAGAACACCGCTTGCGTATAACTGTAAGCCCTTTTCGTATTCTCGTGTGTAGTAATTAAAGGGTGCGGCGGAGGGGATAAACAACAGTGCGTTATAGGTTGCGGCACCTTCTGTGCTGGAGTGGATAACCCTTGCAGGCGGGTTGTAATCCGCAAACTTGGATTTGTAAAATGCGTGGTATTCCTCTTCGGAAATTTCGTTTTTATTCTTTTTCCAAAGCGGCACCATGCTGTTTAAGACTTCGTTTTCGGTGTAGCTTTCGTATTCCGGTGCAACACCGTTTTCACCCGTGCCGGCTTTCACTCTGGTTTTTTCAACGTCCATACGAATGGGGTACCGAATATAATCGGAATACTTTTTCACGATATCCTGTAAAAAGTAGCCGTCTAAAAACTCGTCATACGTTTCTTCTGCGTCGTTTTCCTTAATATGCAGGATGATTTTGGTGCCGTGAGTACTTTTCTCAGTGGGCTCTACCGTGTATCCGGCAACACCTTTGGATTGCCAACACCACGCCTCGTTGCTGCCGAAGGCACGGCTTTCTACGGTGACACAGTCCGCCACCATAAAGGCAGAATAGAAGCCGACACCAAACTGACCGATAATATCCACATCATCGGTACGTTCATTTTCCCGCTTGAAAGCGAAGGAACCGCTTTTCGCAATGGTGCCGAGATTGCTTTCCAATTCTTCCTTTGTCATACCGATACCGTTGTCCTCAACGGTCAGAGTACGGGTCTCTTTGTCTGCCGTCAGCAAAATAGAAAAATCCTCACGGCTGACACCCGACAGATCCTCCTGTAAGGTGCGGTAATATAATTTATCCATGGCGTCGCTGGCATTGGAAATTAACTCACGCAGGAAAATCTCCTTGTGGGTGTAAATAGAGTGAATCATCATTTCCAACAGACGTTTGGATTCTGCTTTGAATTGTTTGGTTGCCATACTGTATACTCCCTAAGCGAAAATTAGCACTCCTCTCTTTTGAGTGCTAACATTACTATACCCCTTTTTCCACAAAAGTGCAATAGTTATTTTTGAAAAAATTGTAAATCTCTTGCACTTGCTGACAAGATGCCGTATACTAAACACGAAAGAGGTGAAAGGGATATGCAGGAAGAGTTTCAAAGAGCGGCAATGCTGATTGGCGAAGACGGCCTGGCTCTTTTGCGTCGAAAAACGGTTGCGGTATTTGGTGTCGGCGGTGTCGGCGGACAAGCGACGGAAGCATTGGCCCGAGGCGGTGTAGGCAAAATAGTATTGATCGATAACGATACGGTAAGTGTCAGCAACATAAACCGTCAGATCATTGCGTTGCACAGCACCGTGGGTCAGCCCAAAACGCAGGTGATGGCGGCACGCATTCGGGATATTTGTCCCGATACAGAGGTGGAAACGCACGAGATGTTTTATCTGCCTGAAACGGCGGACCGTTTATCGTTTGAGGATTGGGATTATATCATAGATGCGATAGATACGGTGAGCGGCAAGCTCGAAATTGCGGTACGTGCGAAAGCGGCAGGTGTACCGTTGATCAGTTGTATGGGTACGGGCAACAAACTGGATCCCACAAAACTGACCGTCACCGACATTTATGAAACCGACACCTGCCCCTTGGCGAAGGTGATGCGCAGGGAGTTGAAAAAACGTGGTATCGACAAATTGCAGGTGGTGTACTCTACCGAACCGCCTCTGACACCTATGACAACTGATGAAGAGAAACGTGTGCCGGGCAGTGTTTCGTTTGTACCGCCCGCCGCAGGACTGCTTGCGGCAGGCACGGTGATAAAAGCATTATTAAAATAAAAAAAGACGAGTGTTTTACACTGAAGTAGTCAATAGTTAGTAGACACAAAAAAGGAAAGAATTAAGCTGCCAGTTCAAGCCTGTATTGGACTGGCGGTTTTCTTTTGAGTTTTCGAACAGGACGTATGTAATTGAAATAGTAAACGGTATCGGCTACAACT
>JAZNXY010000057.1:0-4923 GCA_045594105.1 Acutalibacteraceae bacterium
GTTTTTTAACAGGACATTCCTTTTTTATGCTTGATTTTTGTATATATAATATGATAATATAATATGAATACTTTTGCTCTAGCCGAAAGGATGATGATACATGGCTGAAAGAAAAGAACTCGCAAAGGTGTATGACCCCAAAGAGGTCGAAAAACGCATCTATGCTTTTTGGTCGGACGGCGGATATTTTCACGCTACCGCACATGCAAAGGACGAAAACGGTGTAGAAAAGAAACCGTATACCATTGTGATGCCCCCTCCGAATATTACAGGTCAGCTGCACATGGGTCACGCATTGGATAATACCTTGCAGGATATTCTGATTCGTTTCAGAAGAATGCAAGGTTTTGAGGCGTTGTGGATGCCCGGCACCGATCACGCATCTATTGCAACCGAGGCGAAGGTTGTAGAAGCGATGCGTGAAGAAGGTGTTACCAAAGATATGCTCGGCCGTGACGGCTTTCTGGAACGTGCTTGGGCGTGGAAAGAGAAATACGGTAACCGCATTGTCAGTCAGCTGAAAACCATCGGTTCTTCTTGCGACTGGGAACGTGAACGCTTCACGATGGACGAGGGTTGTTCTGCGGCGGTGAAAGACGTGTTCGTTCGCTTGTACGAGCAGGGGCTTATCTACCGTGGCAGCCGCATGGTAAACTGGTGTACCAAATGTAAAACCTCTATTTCTGATGCTGAGGTAGAATACGAAGAAAAAGACGGCCACTTCTGGCATCTTTTGTATACTGTTAAGGAAACGGGCGAACAGTTGGAACTGGCCACCACCCGTCCTGAAACGATGCTCGGCGATACTGCCGTGGCTATCAATGCGGAAGACCCCCGTTATGCACATCTGCACGGCTGTCACGTGATTTTGCCGTTGCTGAATAAGGAAATCCCGATTGTGTGTGATGAACACGCAGATATGACTAAAGGTACAGGTGTTGTAAAAATTACGCCTGCACACGACCCGAACGACTTTGAAGTAGGTCAGCGTCACGCTTTGCCGATGGCGCGTGTATTTACCTATGACGGTAAAATGACCGGTGCTCACGATAAAGCGATTGCGGATGAACTGTTTGCAAGCGGTAAAGCCGCAGCGGACGAACCGCAGGTGCTTGATTGCGGCAAATATGCGGGGTTAACCGCTTTGGAAGCACGCAAAGCGATTCTTGCGGATTTGGAAGCGGGCGGTTATCTCAAAGAGACCGAAGACCGCAAACACGATGTAGGTACCTGCTATCGTTGCCACAGCACCATTGAACCGATGATTTCCAAACAGTGGTTTGTGAAAATGGAGCCGCTGGCCAAACCTGCTATTGAAGCGGTGGAAAAAGGCGAGATTACCTTTGTACCCGAACGCTTCACTAAAAACTATCTCAACTGGATGCGTGGCACACGTGACTGGTGTATTTCCCGTCAGCTGTGGTGGGGTCACCGTATTCCTGCGTGGTATTGTGCGGACTGCGGCGAAACGGTTGTAGCGAAGGAAGCCCCCTCTGTATGTCCGAAATGCGGCAGTGTGCATCTGGCGCAGGATGAGGATACGCTGGACACGTGGTTCTCCTCGGCATTGTGGCCGTTCTCTACGATGGGGTGGCCCGAAAAAACCGACGAACTGGAATATTTCTATCCCACCGATACCCTTGTCACCGGTTACGATATTATCGGATTCTGGGTCAGCCGTATGATTTTCTCGGGCCTGGCTTACACGGGCAAGGCACCCTTCAAAACGGTGTTGATTCACGGTCTTGTACGTGACGCCCAAGGCAGAAAAATGTCTAAATCCCTGGGCAATGGTGTAGATCCGCTGGAGGTTATCGAGGAGTACGGGGCAGACGCATTGCGCTTTATGCTCGCAACAGGCAACAGTCCCGGCAACGATATGCGGTATATTCCCGAAAAGGTGGAATCCTCCCGTAACTTCGCAAACAAGCTGTGGAATGCTTCCCGCTTCATTATGATGAACCTGGGCGATAAAAATATTGAACTCGGTTTGCCCAAAGAACTGACCTTGCCGGATAAATGGATTTTGTCGAAGCTGAATACCTTGATTGCGGCAGTCACCGATAACCTTGAGAAATTTGAACTGGGTATCGCCGTGCAGAAGCTGTACGACTTTATCTGGGACGATTTGTGCGATTGGTATATCGAACTGTGTAAAGTACGCTTGCAGGGTGAGGGCGGGGAAGACGCTTGCCGTGTGCTGGTGTACGTGATGACCGCTATGCTGCAGCTGTTGCATCCCTTTATGCCGTTCATCACCGAAGAAATCTGGCAGTCCTTGCCGCACGAAGGCGATACCTTGATGTGCACCAAATGGCCTGTGTACGATGCGACACTTGAGTTTGCAGCACAAGAACAGGAAATGGAACGCATTATGAATGCGATTCGTGCAATTCGTAACCGCCGTGCCGAAATGAACGTGCCGCCGTCTCGTAAGGCGGAGGTGTTCGTAGAAACCACGTTTGCGGATACCTTCACGGTAGGCACACCGTTCTTGCAGAAATTGGCATCTGCCGCCAACGTACAGGTGGGTGACCGCTTTGACGTGGACGGTGCGGTGAGCATTGTTACACCCGATGCAACCATTAAGATTCCGATGGCGGAATTGGTAGATCTTGATGCGGAACGTGCACGTCTTAACAAGGAAAAAGAAAACCTGCAAAAACAGCTTGACAGTGTAATGGCACGCCTGAACAATAAGGCATTCACCGATAAGGCACCTCAAGCAGTTGTAGAAAACAACCGTGCAACCGCTGCGAAATTGCAAGAGCAGATTCATCTGTTGGATGAAAGCATCGCACAGTTAGGATAAGACAAAAAAACGGTACAAACGAAGGTTTGTACCGTTTTTTGTTATAATAATGTTTTCATCAGTTCTTCATACGGCTTTGCGGAAAGATAAGCAGGGGGGATGTCGAAAACGGTTTTACAGCCGTAATTGCCTTCCTGCTGTAAGCGGTACACCGCCCGTGCATACGCCACAATGACCGATGCTGTAAACTCGGGGTTGGAATCCAGCTTTAAGCTGTATTCAATGACGTGATTGTGGCAGTTATCTTTACCCGTTTTACCTGTGCGGATGACAAAACCGCCGTGGGGGATACCGCTGTGGTCACGGTCTAATTCTTCTTTGGTGATGAAATGCACCGTGGTGTCGTAGTCAGCAAAATAGTTGGGCATTTCCTTGATTTCTTTTTCGATGCGTGCGGTATCGGCACCTTCCGCCGCAACCACAAAGCATTCACGCAGATGCTTTTGCCTGGTGGTAAGTGTCGGCTCACTGCCGCTACGCACCGCATCCAGTGCGGCCTCAACGGGAATGGTGTATTGCTTGGCATCAACAACCCCGTCAATGCGGCGAATGGCATCCGAGTGTCCTTGACTGACGCCTTTACCCCAGAAGGTGTAGTCCTTACCGTCAGGGAGAATAGCACCGGCATATAAACGGTTGACCGAGAACATACCGGGGTCCCAACCAACCGAAATCATAGCGGTATGGCCGTGTTTCTTTGCAGCGGCATCTACCGCAGCAAAGTGTGCGGGGATATTGGCGTGGGTATCAAAGCTGTCCACAACAGGGAATACAGCTGCTAAAGCAGGTGTCTGTATAGGCAGATCGGTTGCACTGCCACCGCAGAGAATCATAACGTCGATTTTATCCTTCCAATCAGCCGCCGTATCTACATGACAAACAGGAACATCGGGTGTTGCAATGGTCAGGGCTTTCGGATCACGGCGGGTGAATACCGCCACTAAGGTCATATCCGTATTTTGTTTAATGGCACTTTCAATGCCTCGGCCTAAATTGCCGTATCCAAAAATACCGATTCTGATGCTCATATAATGCCTCCAAACGGGATATAGGATTAAAATACACCAATGTTATAGCATATATGCGGCGGAATTTCAAGAAAAAATTAAGGTTATTGATAACCGATTTCTTCGATGATTTTTTTGATGGTTGTATTAGCATCGGCGTTTGCCTCTGCGTATATTACTGTGTTGCCCACTCTTGTACATACCGTGTAATAATTGTCGTGCTTCACCCAGCAAACCGTAAAATTTGCGGCGGAAGAGGTGTATTCTTGGTTGGTGGAACTTGTTCCGAAACGACCGCTGTCATATTTAAGATAATTCCAATAGGCAATACGTGCTTGATGAGCAGAGTTTTCATCATCAAAAACAAAGAAATTAAAATTGATATCATCGTTCGGGTTGATGAAGGTTAACGCATTTTGCAAAGCATCGCTTCTATCATCTTTCCAGCCGTCCTTAAATAAGTCGGTTGTGTCGGTGGGGGTGATACCTTGTTTTTCAATGGCCGCCCACACTTGTTCGTAGGTTGCGATAGCTTTTGGTTGACCGTTTATCAAAAAGTAAACGAAAATACCGCCTAAGAGTAAAACGACTACGATAGGCAAGACAATCAGTTTTAGTTTTTCGGGGCTTTTCATGTGTTTTCACCACGCTGAGTTTGTTTTTCGGAATTGATTATAGCACAAACGGTTTTCTATTTCAATCATATGTCGTTAACGTACTTGCATTGTCGTTGCTTTGAATAGCCCGTGTCTACTTTGGCCCCTTGTGTAAGTTGGAGTAGCGGCATAGCCGATACTCCAACGGGCTTGAACTGGAGTTGCGATGAAGTGTGTGTTATTCGGCAGTGTCTACACGCAACTCCTGAGGAAAATCCGCAAAGCGGATTTTCGGGTCCTGCGTCGATAAGTGTGTACCAAAAAGAAAAAAGAAACCACCTCAACGGGGTGGTTTCTTTTTTCTTTGGTGGACGCTAACGGACTTGAACTGGTTTTGCGTTGTAGCGGGTACTGTGCGGTAGTAACTACTCGCAAAACCCTGTTAGTCCGCTGGTGCGGCCTAACGGGTTCTGCGTCATTTAGTGTGTTCGTCAAATAAAAAAAGGAT
>JAZNXY010000058.1:0-5606 GCA_045594105.1 Acutalibacteraceae bacterium
TACATACCGACCTCAGAGCATTCGCCCTCGAAGTTAGCACGGAGACCTTCAATGATTCTTTCGTCAACACCCTTCGCTACGCCAACAACGTGTTCCGCAGCCCAGGTTTTTTCGCCGCCGCCAACCTCTTTGAACTTAGAAGCCGGAACGTGGCACTGGGGGCAGGTGAAACCCTCAGGCATTTCACCTTCGTGAACATAACCGCAAACAGAGCATACATACTTTTTCATAACTTTTTCCTCCAAAAATTATTTTTTTGATTATTTGCTGACTGCAGCACAGTCAGGACAGATACCGTTACAATAGAAATCGTGATCCAGTATCTCAAAGCCGTCGAGAGCTGCTGTTTGTATATTTCCCATATTTAATGGGAAATCATATACCGACTGGCAGTTTCTGCAACGGAAGTGTCCGTGTTCACGGACAGTGGCGTCAAACCGTTTAATGCCCGGCTCTATGGTTACCAAGCGAAGCAACCCGGCTTCCAGTAACGCATCGAGCCCGTTATAAACAGTCATCAGCGAACAGGTGAGCTTTAAACTGCTGTGAATCATTTCCGCAGTGGGGTGTACCGGATGTGTCAGCAGATATTGGTACATTTCCACTCTCTGCGGTGTTGGCCGTATGCCCTTTTCTCGGAACAAAGCCACAATATCAGCATCTTTCATCAGCACACCTCCTTCGTTTGAATGATTACAATCTTATAATAATTCAAAGTTTTAGATTTGTCAATACTTTTTTGAAAAAAACAAAAAATTTGAAAGGACAGTGCATGAAACGTTTACATTTAAGAACCATACCTTTTTATATACAAATGACGGTGTTTTTACCGATTGTTATGGTGTTGTTTCTGGTAATTGGTATTTTGGTGTTTAACCGTGTGCAAAAAGCACCGCCTAAAGAAGAGAATATGCCACCGGAAGCGGTAATAGCACCTGTTGACGTGTTGTGTATTTTGCGGGAGCAAGAAACGGTGTTTTATACGGTGGTAACCGTGGATCCGATGATACAGACGGTAACTGCAAAACCACTGACCGATAAAGAAACCGATACGGTATATCGAAGTGACGGTGCAGCGGTATTGCTGGAAGCATTACAGGAACGGGGGGAAGAGGTAGATTTTTACGTAGACATTACCTTTGAACAGATGCGTGAGTGGCTGCAGTATTTGGGTAATGGCGTAGGGGTGGTGTTGGATGACAAGGTCACGTACACAGATGCGGCAGGACTGACAGTGTCTTTTCCTGCGGGAGCAATCACCTTGTCTGCCAACCAAACGGCCGATATGCTGCGTGGGGTGGCAAAGCAACCGCACTCTTCACAAACGGCGGCAATTCTTTGGGAAAATCTGGTACGTCGGTATACGGTGAAGGAGAGAGATTTTGCATCAGATTATACGGCGTTGACCGATATAGGTGACACAAATATCCGTATTTACGATTTCCATAAAGCGTTACCTCACCTTCAAAAGATGACAGAGACAAAATGAAAGAAAAACTTAAGATAAATTGTAGATTTTACTTGACATACCCGTAGGTTTGTGGTATTATTATCCACGCTTTGATATGCGGGTGTAGTTCAGTGGTAGAACCCCAGCCTTCCAAGCTGGTTGTGTGGGTTCGATTCCCATCACCCGCTCCAAGCACCACGCCTGATAGGCGTCAAAATGCGCCTGTAGCTCAGCTGGATAGAGCATCTGCCTTCTAAGCAGAGGGTCAGGGGTTCGAGTCCCTTCAGGCGCGCCATATGGTGGTTGTAGCTTAGTTGGTTAAAGCGCCAGATTGTGGCTCTGGAGACCGTGGGTTCGAATCCCATCATCCACCCCATTTTTAAAAAACGGGTCTGCTTGCAGACCCTTTTTACACATTGGGATGTAGTCTAGCGGTAGGACAGCAGACTTTGACTCTGCCCGTGCTGGTTCAACTCCAGCCATCCCAGCCAATAAAAAGAGACACCCTTTTGGGTGTCTCTTTTTATTCGTTCAACATGAAGAAGAGTTGAACCACAGCAATCCGAAGGATTGCGGGTTTTGCGTGTAGTAAGTTTCGGAAAGTAGTCGTGTGGCGCAAAACCATCAACATCCAGCCATCCCAGCCAAACACAAACACCTCCGCTTTTGCGGAGGTGTTTGTGTTTCGTAGAGTATGCAGACGAGTTGAACCCGTGGACCTTTGGGCTACACGGTTTTGCACACTGAGATGAAACAAGCGGCAGGAAGTTTCCTGCCGCTTGTTCTTTTATATCGTCGTCTTATAAAATAAAATGTGATTGGAATTGTGAAAATTGTCCGCATTGTTGAATGCTGAGCGGATGGCGAGATATAAAGTATCTTCTTCTTTAATAAAGGACGGATACTGAAAGCCCACTTTGCCAGCATCTTCTTGTTCGGCATTGATCACATCTTTGACAAAGGTAAAATCCTTGAAATCATAGGTTTTATAGATGGATAACACATTACGGTAGGAACCTACGGGGATACGTGCCGCAATTTCGGTTTTACGGTTGGTGACTAAGAGAAAATAGTCTTTATGCGGAATCACCCTGAACATCGAATTGGAAACAGGTGCTCCCGTAATGCAGTCGAAGGAAAGCTGCTTCTCGGGGTCGTTTTTGTCTGCTTTCAGTTGTAAAAGCTCTCCTGTTTTCCAACGCATAATATTGTAGATTTCGCCATTGTATACCGTAATGTTGCCTTCCATGGTATCGCCTTGCTTTTCCGCCGCCGTTTTCCATTTGCCTTCGAACGGTAAGAAGGGGGCGCATACCCAGTTTTCCGCTTGTAAAAGGTCGGCGTTGTCGTCGATGGATAAAACGGTGGGCAGATGCGAGCCGGCACGCCAACAGCCATACTCCATAGAGGTGTATAAACGGCCGTTAAAGGCGGTGAAATGCATCGGTGCACGATGTACGCCACCGTATCGACAAAGTATGTTTGAACCGTAAAAAATTGTTGTAGGAGCGGTCCAGCTGACGCCGCCGTCGTACGATGCGGCGATTTGCAGGTTGCCGTATTCCATAGTAAGCCCTAAAATATACAGCACACCGTGATGCACAAATAAACTGCCCCAATAGAAAGGATATAGGTCGTTCAGATAATGCCAATCGTTGCCGTTATCATCCGAGTAGAATAACAGGGTAAGATTTTGCGGCATTTCAGGCCCAAACAAGTCCATAGAGGCGATAATGCGGCCATTGTCTAAACGCACGATAGACGGACTGCACAGGAAATGACCGCTGCAATCGTACCAATCGTCCTCGGGATGCAGGTAGTTGATGACGGTTGTTCCGGCAGGAATGGCGCCTGTACGCACATACCGTGTGCGGCTGCTGATGCCGTCACAGGTAACGTAAAAAGCATACTCGCAATCGGTTGCCAAGTTTTCAATGCGTTCTCTGCCACCGGAAATGGGTAAGGTGTGCCATTCCTCGGTGCCTTTTTTGCTGTAGCAGACGGTGTAATCCGCATCAAAAGTCACTAACCAATCAAAGGTAAACCCGTTCTCAAACGGTGCAATGCGACAGATGTACGGCGCATTGCGTTCTGCTACCCTTGTGGGCGGGAAATAGGGATGGTGATGAATGCGTGAACTACCGTGCATAGATTATTCCCCCTTATAAATGGTTTTTACAGTGTTAAACGTTTCGGTGCCTTTTTTGAGGATGTGATCGTAATCTGCACCGGTTGAAATCATATTGATGCCCATATCGTGATACTTTTGTAAAGTTGCAGGATCGGTGGCATAGGTGGAAACACCGACGGTTTTACCCGCTTTTTTGAAGGCGTCAATCGCCTTGTTTGCCAGCTCTACGTTGCGTTCACAGAACACTTCGCCCAATCTGCCGATAGAGCCCGAAAGATCGTGCATACCCAAAATACAACCGTCTACGTAGGGGAGAGCGGCGATGTTTTCCGCATCAAGTGCCGCACTTTCCTGCTCAATTTGCACAAAACGACATAGCTTCAGGTGCCCCTCGCGGTAGAAGGTCGGCTCATCGTCCAAGCCGTACCGTACTGCACCTTTCGGGCCGCAACCACGTTTGCCGTATGGGGGATATACTGTCCAGTCAAGCAATGCCTTGGCGTGTGCCGCATCCTTCACCATAGGGAAAATGATGCCGTCAGGCCCCATTTCCAACACTCGCTTTGTGTTGGTAAGGTCATCGGCAGGCACACGCACGAAAACGGGGGTGCCTACGGCCTTTGCTGCAAGCAGGTGATGATATACGTCTTGAGTGGAAAGGGTAGTATGTTCCATATCCAAAAACAAAAAATCGTACCCGAGAGACCCTAACACTTCGGTGACGATTGGGTCGCGTAGATTGACGTGTGAGCCGAGTAAAACATCTACTTTTTGAACACGTTGTTTAATGGTCATAGCAAAAGCCCCCTTGACAGTTATGGTACAATTACAGTATACAAATCATAGGCCAAAAAAGCAAGAAAGGAAAAGGACACGAAACGCATTTTCGGTGTCTCGATTTTACAATGCATACTGTAAAACTGAATGAAAACGGGTTTGTGGGCTTTTCACTCACCAAGCAGGGACTGCAGTTGGAATGTATTATCAACGACGGCTTTTATAACGGTGTGAAGAAAAGCGAGAACTATCATTTCCACTCTTCGTATGAAGTACACGCCGCTGTAAAAGGCGGGGTGCATATTCTGGTGGAAGAACAAGACGTGTTTCTACAGGCAGGTGATGTTGCGATATTGCCGTCGGGTGCGGTGCACTACGTTTTTGCTGATGCAGACGCCTTCCGTGTCAGTTACCGTTTTAAGATTGCTCCTGCAAGCGATGGCGAACTGTATATGGTTTTCCGTGCTGCGTGCGACAGTATTCGAAATGTATGCGTATTGACAGACACGGGTATATATGAAAAGTATCTGCTACCTGCAGCAGAAAACTATAAAGGCGGGAAACCGTCCTTTTGCGTGTCGGAACTGTTGTTTTTAGCGACGTATGAACTGGTTGCGGCGATGATAAGTACACCGAAACAGGAGGAAACCGTTGCCGAAACGTTGCTGGCCGAGAACATTGAAGAGTTTTTAAACAGCACGTATAATGAAGATGTTTCTCTGAGTGCATTGGCAGCCTATTTGCATTTCAGCACACGGCATACGGAACGTGTGTTAGATAAACTGTTTGGGATGTCTTTTGGGGAAATGTTGACCAAAAAGCGCCTTGCTGCCGCACGGTTGTTGTTGCGTACCGAAGACGTGCCGATAGGGGACGTGGCGGCACAGGTGGGGTTTGCTAACGCAGAATATTTTAGTCGTAAATTTGCCGCACATTTTGGTGTTTCCCCACGGCAATATCGGGATATGTGTAAAGAAAAACAGAATTGACGTTTTGCTTTGCAAAACGTCGCAGGGGATTCTTCGCCGCCAACACGAAAAAAGGCAGACACCGCAAAAGCGGTGTCTGCCTTTTTTGGAGCTGGTTGACGGACTTGAACCCCCGATTTGCTGATTACAAATCAGCTGCTCTACCAACTGAGCTAAACCAGCGTACAGAACGAGCAGAGGTATAATACCACAAAAAACAGGCGGCTGTCAACCTTTTTTTATTCTTCTGTTTTCCAATACAGACAGACGGGCTCATTTG
>JAZNXY010000059.1:0-17046 GCA_045594105.1 Acutalibacteraceae bacterium
TCCTGCGGCTGAGAGGTGCCGTCTTTATCGTCGTGACCCATAATTGCGGCAAGCACCGCTTTTGCATCAGCCACGGACATAGCGGCGACACCGACAGTATCACCCGAGCAAGCGGCGGGAATGGTGCCAAAACGGGATACGGTACCATAGGTGGGTTTTACAAACACGTGGTTGCCCTGTGCGGCAGCACGGCGGGGTGCACCATTGACGTCAAGCTGTACCGCAGCAACCACCTCACCGCTTTCTACCATTTTGGCAGAATCGGTGGTAAAGCTGCCGTCCTCACGGGTGACAGCACCGCCAAACGAGGTTTCGCCGATCACATCCATGCCCAGCTCACCGACCTTCGCTTTTCCGCTGACGGTATACCCTGCAGCTGCCAGTTTATCCACCACAGTAGCGTCAAACAAGCTCATAAAGCCGCCTAACATTTTAGAGCCGGCAGACGTGGGCAGAGTTTTGGTGAGTATCATATCATCTAATACGACTTTCATATCTCTGCCCCCTTATTCTACCAGACGAGGTACCTGCCAATAGCCGTCCATGGTTTCGGGCGCGCCTTTTTGCAGGTCGTCACGGTCAAAGTTTTTCTCCGCTACATCCTCACGCAGTGCAGCAGGGACAGGCAGTACGTGTACCATACGCTCCACCTTGTCAGTGTCAATGGCATTCAAGCTTTCAATTTCTGTATGCTGTGCCTCCAGAAAAGCTGTCAGTGCAACCGCCTGCTCATCGGTAAGCTGCAGCTGATTCAATTTTTCCAAGCGGCGTAATACTTCTCTTTCCATTTAAGAATCTCTCCTTAGTCACGAACTTTGATGTGTACTTCACGGAGCTGCTGTTCGGTAACCTCACCGGGTGCGCCCATCATCACGTCTTGTGCATTACCGTTAAGCGGGAATGCGATAACGTCACGAATGGTTTCCTCCTCGGCGATAAGCATCACCATACGGTCTACACCGGGTGCCATACCTGCATGCGGCGGCGCACCATAGGAGAAGGCGGTGTACAGAGCACCAAACTTCTGCTTGACATCCTCTTCACCGTAGCCGGCAATTTCGAACGCCTTTTTCATAATTTCGGGGTTATGGTTACGCACAGCACCCGAAGACAGCTCTACGCCGTTACATACGATATCGTACTGGTAGGCGAAAATATCCAGCGGGTCCTTGTTCAGCAGTGCATCCATACCGCCCTGCGGCATGGAGAAGGGGTTATGGGTAAAGTCGATTTTACCCGTTTCCTCGTTTCTTTCGTACATCGGGAAATCCACGATGAAGCAGAACTCAAAGCGATCGGTCTGAACAAGTCCCAGCTCATTGCCAATCCAGGTACGCATCTGCCCTGCCAGCGAATCGATAACCGCCGGTGTATCGCTGATGAAGAACAAGCTCTCGCCTTCCTTGATACCAACCAGTGCGGTCAGCTCCGCTTTCTGCTCATCGGTCAGGAACTTCGCGATCGGGCCTTTATATTCGCCGTTTTCAAGGGTGATATACCCAACACCGAAACGCATGCCAATGCTTCTGGAATAGGTGTCGATGTCTTTTTCGAACGCTTTTTTGCCATCCTTCTTGGCAAGATAGTTGGCAACAATACCACGCACCAATTTATTTTTGAACGGTACGGTTCTGCCGTTAAACTCCAAAAACTCGTGCTTGGCAAAGAAATCGGTCAAATCCCGGATTTCGAGGGGGTTACGCAGGTCGGGTTTATCGGTACCGTATTTGAGCATGGATTCCGCAAACGGAATACGCTTAAACGGCGGTTTTGAAATCTCTTTGTCGGAGAACTTCTTGAAGGTGTTATACACAACCTCTTCCGCTACCGCAAATACGTCCTCCTGCGATGCAAAGGACATTTCAAAGTCCAGCTGATAGAACTCACCGGGCGAACGGTCCTGGCGTGCATCTTCATCACGGAAGCAAGGTGCAATCTGGAAATATTTATCAAAGCCCGAAGCCATCAACAGCTGCTTAAACTGTTGCGGAGCTTGCGGCAATGCGTAAAACTTACCCTTATGCTTACGACTGGGCACGAGATAGTCACGCGCACCTTCGGGAGAGGAAGCGGTCAGAATGGGGGTCTGGATTTCCAAGAAGCCCAGTTCTTCCATCTGTTTGCGGAGATACGAAATAATCTGTGCACGCAGAACTATATTATTGTGAATGGCAGGGTTACGCAGATCGAGGAAACGGTATTTCAAGCGCACATCCTCACGGATCTGGGTCGAGGAAGTGATCTCAAACGGCAGATTCTGCTGAGAAGGGCCTAACACTTCCAGCTTTTCCGCACGTACCTCCACCAAACCGGTGGCAAGCTTCGGGTTTACGGTTTCTTCATCTCTCTTGGTTACGGTGCCTTCAATAAGCACAACCGTTTCTTTATTGACACCCTGCAGCATCGCATCGTCGGACAACACCACCTGGGTAATGCCGTAGTGGTCACGCAGGTCCACGAACAAAACGCCGCCATGGTCACGCACGGTTTCCACCCAACCGCCGAGCTTTACGGTCTGACCGATGTGGTCAAGATTCAGTTCATTACAAGTGTGTGTTCTTAACATAACGATTCCTCCGTTAAACAATATTCTATGAGTTTTCGGTTTGTTTATGTTGGATAAAAGTAAAAAAAGACGCCTTTCATCCCAAAAATGGGACGAAAGACATCTTCCGCGGTACCACCCAAATTGACCGCCAAAAGCGGTCCTCTTTTATCACCTTGACGCAGTGTGACGGACGGTTCTACTGACCTACAGGCGTTCTTCCGTCGGCTACGGAGTGTTCTTCCCCTCATTCGCATTACCGTTTCACACCAACCAACGGCTCTCTGTTAATGCAAAATGAAGGTACTCTCTCCCTCAATGCCTTTATAAATTACATTGTAATTGTATCACATTTTTTTGGCTTGTCAACAGTTTATTTTTCCCACAAAAACACACAGCCGGACATTGCAGGAACGGTAACCACACCGTTTTTGAGTGTGCCGTTCCCGTAAAGGGGTTTAACGGTGTCAGACAGCGACGGCACAGCAATACCCGTTGTGTTCTTGCCACGGTTTACGGCACAAAGCAGTGCGTGGGTTTCGGTTTCACGGATAAAGCAGAGGATATCTCCGCCGCCACGTACCGCACGGAAACTGCCTTCTGCGAGCGGCGGTGCATTTTTACGCATTTCGCCAAGCCCTTTGTACCACTCTAAAAGGTCAGTGTCCTCTTTTCCCCACGGATAACATCCACGGTTAAAGGGATCGCTATACCCTTCCATGCCCGCTTCGTCACCGTAATACACACACGGCACACCCGGTAGACAGAACTGCAATAAGGAAGCCAGCTTGAGCAGCTTTTTGCCATGTTGCTTCTGTGCAGCGGTCAACTGCTGTGCCGCCTGCCAACGTCTGGCACGGCCTCTTGCCGGCTCGCCCGCCAAAACGGTCAAAGCACGTGCCGTGTCGTGTGTGCCGATATGATTCATCAGCAAACGTGTCACCTCAGGCGGATAGTTCTCCACAATGCCCTCGACGGTATTGAAAAATGCAGCGGTAGAGCCACCTGTTAGAAATCGTAAAATGGCATTTGCAAAGGGATAGTTCATCACGCTATCCAGCTGTCCGCCCAACAGGTAGCGACGCAAATGACCGTAGCTTTCCTTGTTGCTTGCGTCTTCCCATACCTCACCGAGCAGCAAGCTGTCGGGATCTTCTGCTTTTACCGCAGCACGCAAAGCATCAATAAACGGGTCGGGCAATTCATCTGCCACATCCAGACGCCAACCGCTTGTGCCACGGCGCAGCCATTGTCGTACAATGCCGTCCTCGCCTGCGATATACCCACGGAATGCCGGGGACAACTCATCAATTTCGGGCAGGGTCTCAAAGCCCCACCAGCTCGTATAGTCGGCAGGCCAGCGACGGAACTGATACCACGGATAGAACGGTGAGGCAATGCTTTGATACGCACCTGCCGTTTGGTATCTGCCGTAGCGGTTAAAGTAACGGCTGTCCGCACCCGTATGGCTGAACACCCCGTCTAAAATCACCCGAATACCGTGTGCCTTTGCCGCCGTTGTCAAGGCGGTCAGGTCATCGTTCGTACCGAGTAAGGGGTCTATCTTTTCGTAATCCGCCGTATCGTAACGGTGGTTGGAATGGGCTTCAAAAACAGGATTTATATACAGGCAGGTAACACCCAAAGAGGCAAGATACGGCAATTTCTGCTCAATGCCTTTCAAGTCACCGCCAAAGTAGTCATTGTTAAGGACACGCCCTTGTTTGTCCGGCTCCCAATGCGGTTGACCGCCCCAATCGTCACGTAAGATGCGGTCATCGGGAACGTTTTCCTTCGGGGTACCCGAAGAAAAAAAGCGGTCAGGGAAAATCTGATAAAACACACCGCCCGCCAACCAGTCGGGTGTTTTGAAATTACGGTCATAGCAGGTTAACTGCCACCGTGCACCTGCATCACGGCTTACAGCCGCCGTACCGTCCGGCAATGCGGTCAGATGCCGTACCGAACCGTCACGGCATACACATTCAAAGCCGTAGTGGTAAATACCGACAGCAGGGGTAAAATCACATTCCCACCATTCAATGTGGGGGGTGGGCTGTCCTGCCCAGAACATGCCGTCACGGCGTTCGGGTCTGCGGTCACAGGACACGCAAAAAACCGCTTCGGTACACCCCCATTCACGTGGTATCTGTATACGAAAATGTACCGCCTCTCCTTCCTTTACCGCACCGAAGGGGTAGCGGAAGGACGTATCACGGGATGAAAAATACACGGGCAGGACCTCCTTTCAAAAAGGTAAAAGCGGCATAGCCCCGCAGGGCTATGCCGCTCACGTTTCTCTTAACCGAGACGCTCGGTGAGGGCAGCGAGCTGCTTTTTCAGTTCTTCGGGCAGTTTGTCTCCGAATTTTGCATAGAATTCGCTGATACCGTCAAGCTCGGCTTTCCACAGGTCGTTGTCAACCGCAAGAATGCCCTTGAGGGTTTCAATGCTGAAGTCAAGACCGGTCAGGTCGATGTCTTCGGCGTTCGGCACGTAACCGATAGCGGTCTCTTTAGCGTCCGCCTTGCCTTCGCAGCGGTCGAGAATCCATTTCAGCACACGCAGGTTGTCACCGAAGCCGGGCCAGATGAAGTTGCCTTCGTCGTCGGTGCGGAACCAGTTAACGTTGAAGATTTTGGGTGCTTTGTCGCCGAGCTTTTCGCCCATAGCGATCCAGTGTGCCCAGTAATCAGCCATATGATAGCCGCAGAAGGGTAGCATCGCCATCGGATCACGACGTACAACACCCACAGCACCGGTAGCGGCAGCGGTGGTTTCAGAAGCCATGATAGAACCTACGAACACACCATGGTTCCAGTCATGCGACTGGTATACCAGCGGAGCGGTCTTCGCACGGCGGCCACCGAATACGATAGCGGAGATCGGCACACCCTGGTGGGAGTCAAACTCAGCAGATACGCAGGGGCAGTTTTTCGCAGGAGCGGTGAAACGGGAGTTGGGATGTGCGCCATTGGAGCCGTCGGTGCAATCCCATTTTTCGCCTTTCCAGTTGATGGCATTTTTCGGCGGATTCTTATCCAGCTTTTCCCACCACACGGTGTTATCGTCCAGATTATGCACAACGTTGGTAAAGATGGTGCCTTTCTGGGTGGAGATAAGTGCGTTGGGGTTGGAATTCATATTGGTACCCGGTGCTACGCCGAAGAAGCCGTTTTCGGGGTTACAAGCCCACAGACGACCATCTTCACCTATGCGCATCCAGGCAATGTCGTCACCAACACACCATACCTTGTAGCCCTTGCCCTTGTAGTACTCCGGCGGGATAAGCATAGCGAGGTTGGTTTTGCCGCAAGCAGACGGGAATGCCGCTGCGATGTATTTGATGTCGCCATCGGGAGATTCCACACCGAGAATGAGCATATGCTCAGCCATCCAGCCCTCGTTGCGACCGAGGTAGGAAGCAATACGCAGCGCAAAGCATTTTTTGCCAAGCAACACGTTGCCGCCGTAACCGGAGTTAACCGAGTAGATGGTGTTATCCTGCGGGAAGTGGCAGATATAGCGTTTTTCCTCGTCGATATCACATTTACAGTGAATACCACGGATCCAGTCCTCGCTGTCACCCAGTGCTTCCAGAACGTCTGCGCCTACACGGGTCATAATCGCCATATTGAGCACAACATAGATAGAGTCGGTCAATTCGATACCGTATTTTGCGAACGGAGAACCCACGGGACCCATGGAATAAGGGATGATATACATGGTGCGACCCTGATAGCTGCCACGTGCGATATCGTCCAGCATTTTATAAGCTTCAGCGGGGTCCATCCAGTTGTTGGTGGGACCTGCTTCTTCTTTGGTGGGAGCACAGATAAAGGTGCGGCCCTCCACACGTGCCACGTCGTTCACAGCAGTACGGTGCAGATAACAGCCGGGAAGTTTTTCTTCGTTCAATTTGATCATTTCGCCGGTCTGGCACGCTTCGGCACGCAGTGCCTCAAGCTGTGCTTCACTGCCGTCGATCCAAACCACCTGGTCGGGGCGGAGCAATTTCTGTTTTTCGTCTAACCATTTCAGGATAGATGCATTCTTCGTCATAGTTTTTCTCCTTTCGGTCGATGTGCTTTTAGCACGCCAATCTTTGTCATTTATCATTATACTAAAATTTCCGCAAATTTCAATAGTTAAAGCAGATTTTTGATAATTTTTTCACACATTTTTAACATCGATAGGCAGGGACGCCACAGCATTCAGATCCATGCCTGCCGTGTTGCCGCTCAGCAGCTCAAAATACCCCTGTGCCGCTACCATGGCACCGTTATCGCCGCACAAAGACAGCGGCGGCGCAAACAGCTTAAGGCCACGTTTGTGACATTCCGCTTCCATTCTCGCACGCAAGCCCTTGTTGGCGGAAACACCGCCTGCGAGCACCAAGGTTTTCGCACCTGTATCCTCGGCGGCTTTCAGAAAATTGCCGCTAAGCATATCCACCACGGCTTTACGGAAAGAAGCACACACGTCCTCCTTTACCAAGGTTTCCCCTTTTTGCTCTGCGTTATGCAGCAGGTTGATGGCGGCGGTTTTCAGCCCCGAAAAGCTGAAATCGTATGCACTGCCGTCTACACGTGGGCGGGGCAAGGTGTACGCATCGGGATTGCCCTGCTCGGCAGCATTATCCAACGCCACGCCACCGGGGTACGGCATACCCATCATACGTGCTACCTTATCAAAACATTCCCCTGCCGCATCGTCACGGGTACGCCCGATAACACGGAAGGTGGTATAATCACTTACCTCTACGATATGGCTGTGTCCGCCCGACACGATCAGACACAAAAACGGCGGCTTCAACTCGGGGTGTGCCAGATAGTTTGCTGCGATATGTGAACGCAGATGATGGGTGGGGATGAGCGGTTTATTTGCCGCCAGTGCCAAGCCCTTGGCAAAGTTCACACCTACCAGCAACGCACCGATAAGACCGGGTGCGTGTGTCACGGCAATACCGTCAATATCTTCCAGAGAAATATTTGCCTCGGTCAGTGCGGCTTTCACCACACCCGAAATGGCTTCTGCGTGGCGGCGGGAGGCAATTTCAGGTACCACACCACCGTACAAACGGTGTTCTTCCACCTGCGATGCCACCACGTTTGACAGCACTTCCCTGCCGTCCTTGACAACCGAAGCGGCCGTTTCGTCGCAGGAAGATTCAATTCCCAGAATGTACATTCAGTTTCCCTCCCCATAATAGTAAGAGTACATAGCGGCATCCTCGGTCGGTGCAGAATAAAACCGTGGACGGATACCGTCTTTGACAAATCCGTGTTTCTCATACAAATGAATGGCAGGTGCATTGCTCACCCGCACCTCCAAAGCCAGCCGATAAAAGCTTCTCTCTTTGCCGAAAATAATCAGCGCCTCTATCAACGCATCCGCAACACCCTGTTGCCGAAATGCAGGATGCACCGCTACATTGGTGAAAAAGCCCTCACCTGCCACAGCATGCATACCGGCATATCCCACAGGCGTGCCCTCTGCCGACAATGCGGTTAAAAACACGGCGGGCGGATTGTCCAGCTCCTCCCGCAACGCCTCTGCCGACCACGGTGCCGCAAAGCACATCTTTTCAATTTCCGCCAGCGCTGTAATATGCGCCTCCTGCATCGGTACGATCCGCACGTTCATCCGTCACCTCAAAAAAAGCGGAGAAGGCACCGTTGCCTTCCCCGCGATTTGATTACATATGCTCTTCGATAAAAGAAACAAGGTCACCCACAGTGTGAATGTTTTCAATTTCCTCGTCGGGGATTTCTACGTCAAATTCGTCTTCGAGGGACATCAGCATATCCACAACATCCAAAGAGTCGGCGTTGAGATCCTCAACAAAATCGGTTTCAGCAGTGATGCTGTCAACTTCTACTTCAAACTGTTCTGCCAACAAAGCGGCAATTTTTTGCATTACCATATAAAGTTCATCCTTTCGAAAATCGTCGCACGCAAGTGCATTGTCACACAAAAATATTATGCGGTATTTTCGGTTTTGTCAATGCTATTTTTGAACTTTTTCCTTTTTTGGCAAGTAAAAGCGTCTCGAAAAGCCCGTTTTTTACAGCAACAGTGCGGCTTTTAGCAATGAAAATATATTTTTCCGAAAAAGCGGATTTCGTCAGGAAACGAGTAATTTTTTACGGAAAATGTCCTATACTGAAACTGAAAAGAAACAAAAAAGGAGGTTTTACAATGCAAAGAACGTTACGAGGTAAAGTGTACGACACCGATACCGCCGACCTCATCGCACGCAGAGCAAACGGCTGTTACGGTGACCCTGCCGGATATGAGGAACGGTTGTACCGTACCCCCGAAGGCCTGTACTTCCTGTACGGCATCGGCGGCGAAACGTCTCCCTACCCCACACCTACCCTGCGTGCTGTTTCAAAGCAACGGGCAGGAGAGTTGGAGAAAGAAATGAATAATGAATAGTGAAAAATGAATAGTGAATAATACAAAAAATCCGCTCTCTTGCGAGAACGGATTTTTTGTTTGGAGCTACTGATCCGATTCGAACGGACGACCTGCTCATTACGAGTGAGCTGCTCTACCTGCTGAGCCACAGTAGCATATAAGATTCCACTCCACGATTATAACAGCATCACCTCCTTCCGTCAAGTGTCAACTGCTTTTTTTTGAAAAAAAGCAGAAAAAAGTTTGCCCTTTTCCGTTGCCAAACGACATTTTTCGTGGTATATTTGTAACTACAAGACACAATTTGTTGAAGAAGGTGACGCATGTGCCACAAACAGAACAATCCTTGCTCGCAACACGCCTGAAGCTGCTTCGTCACGCAGGACGTATGACCCAGAAGGACATTTCGGATATGTTGGACGTTTCCCGTTCCGCCTACACGTATTATGAGCGTGACCGCAGCAAGCCGGACTTCGATACACTCATTACCCTTTCCAAAATTTTCGGGGTAAGCATCGACTACCTCGTAGGCCTTTCCAATCTCCCCGAACGCCGCCACGAGGAAACACAAGCGGCAGACAAAGCCGGACCCGAAATGGTGCGAGAGTTTGCGTTAGGGCAGTTGACCGACGAGGAACGCCGTATGCTGTGTCATTTCCGGTTACTGTCCTACGAGGCACAGGAAGCGGTTGTCATGACCATTCAGCAGGCCTTGGATCAGGAAAGAACAGGACAATAAGCATCAATTTTTGGGGGTTATACCAATGGAAAAGAAAAACATCGACTGGAGCAATCTCGGCTTCGGTTACATAAAAACCGATTACCGTTTCGTTTCCCGCTATAAAGACGGTGCATGGGACGACGGCACCTTGACCGGTGATGAAAAAATCGTACTTGACGAAAGTGCTTGCGTTTTACAGTACGCACAGACCTGCTTTGAAGGGCTCAAGGCCTACACCACCGCAGACGGCAAAATCGTCTGCTTCCGCCCCGACTTAAATGCGGCACGTATGGCGGATTCCTGCCGCCGCATGAAAATGCCGGTATTCCCCGAAGAAAAATTCGTACAAGCGGTACGTGAGGTGGTCAAAGCCAATGCGGCCTTTGTACCGCCGTACGGCAGCGGTGCTTCTCTCTATCTGCGCCCCTTTATGTTCGGCTCCAACAATGTTATCGGCGTAAAACCTGCGGATGAGTTCGAATTCCGTATTTTCTGTACTCCCGTAGGTCCCTATTTCAAAGGCGGTGTCAAACCGCTCACCTTACGCATCTCGGATCTCGACCGTGCCGCACCCCGTGGCACAGGCCATATCAAAGCCGGTCTGAACTATGCGATGAGTCTGTATAACATCGTGGATGCCCACGAGCAGGGCTTTGATGAAAACGTATACGTTGATTCCGCCACCCGTACCTATATTGAGGAAACCGGCGGTGCCAATATCCTGCTGGTCACCAAAGACGGCAAGGTGGTCACCCCGAAATCCGATACTATCCTCCCCTCCATCACCCGCCGTTCGCTGATGCTGGTTGCCAAAGACTGTCTCGGCTTGGAGGTGGAAGAGCGTCCCGTGAAGGTTTCCGAGCTGGCGGATATGGCGGAATGCGGTCTTTGCGGTACGGCAGCGGTCATCTCCCCTGTCGGCAAAATTGTTGATAAGACACAAGAATATTGCTTCGGTATGGATGAAATGGGCCCCGTCACCAAAAAGCTGTACGATACCCTGTGCGGTATTCAGATGGGTACTGTTCAAGCACCCGAAGGTTGGATTGAGGTCATCGAATAACGTAAACAAAATATGAACCGACGCAAAAACGTATTGCATTTGCGTCGGTTTTCTTATATAATATACCAATAATTAGCAGTTTTTCGAAAGGATGGTTTGCTTATGTGGAAGCGACTGATACATTGTATCAGAGAATATAAAAAACCGACCATCCTCACCCTCGTATTCATCGTGGGCGAGGCCATTATTGAAGTTTTCATTCCGTTTATCACCGCCGATCTTGTCAACCGTATCAAAGACGGCGTCGATATGTCCTACATCATCAAAGCAGGCATCCTGCTTGCAGTGATGGCGGTGCTGTCGCTCACCTGCGGCGGTCTGGCGGCATTCACCTGTGCGAAGGCCTCTGCCGGCTTTGCCAAAAACCTGCGTGGTGACCTGTACCGTGCTGTCGGCGGTTTTGCCTTCAAAAACATTGATAAGTTTTCCACTGCATCTCTGGTCACCCGTATGACCACCGACGTGGCAAACGTACAGATGGCGTATATGATGATTATCCGTTCCGCTATCCGTTCGCCTCTGATGCTGCTTTTCTCTATCATTATGGCATACATTATGGGCGGCGCGCTCGCAGCAACCTTCGTGGTGGTTATCCCCGTGCTTGCCTTCGGTTTGATTATGGTCAGCCGCAAAGCAATGCCCGCCTTCCGCCGTGTGTTCAAAAAATACGACCGCTTAAACGAGTCGATTGAGGAAAACGTACGCGGTATGCGTGTAGTAAAAGGGTTTTCCCGTGAAAACCACGAAAAAGAGAAGTTTAACGAAGCATCCGCAGATATTTGCAACGATTTTACCAAAGCAGAACGTATCGTGGCCTTAAACTCCCCGCTCATGCAGGTATGTATGAACTTCAATATGATTTTCGTGCTGCTGGTCGGCTCGTACATGGCAATTACCGGCAAGGGAGCCGGCGTTGACGTTGGTCAGATCTCCGCTATGCTGACCTACGGTATGCAGATTCTGATGTCCTTGATGATGCTGTCCATGATTTACGTCATTCTGACCATTTCTGCCGAATCCATCAAACGTGTGTGCGAGGTGCTGAACGAAACCTCTGCCATCACCGACCCCGAAAATCCCGTAAAGACGGTAAAGGACGGCAGCATTGTTTTTGAAAACGTTTCTTTCAAGTATGCCGAAACCGCCAAACAGTATGCATTGGCGGACATCGACCTTACCATTCAATCGGGTATGACGGTCGGTATTATCGGCGGTACGGGTACGGGTAAATCCTCTCTCGTACAGTTAATCCCCCGTCTGTATGACGTCACCGAAGGTAGTGTCAAGGTCGGCGGTGTAGACGTACGCGAATACGGCCTTGAAGCTCTACGTGGTGCGGTAGCCATGGTGTTACAGAAAAACGAGTTGTTCTCCGGCACCATCAAAGAGAATCTGCGTTGGGGCGATGAGAATGCCACCGACGAGGAGCTTATCGAAGCGTGCAAGCTGGCACAGGCGCACGACTTTATCGATAGCTTTCCCGACAAATACGATACCAAAATCGAACAGGGCGGCACCAACGTGTCGGGCGGTCAGAAGCAGCGCCTTTGTATCGCACGGGCCCTGCTGAAAAAGCCGAAAATCCTGATTCTTGACGACTCTACCAGTGCGGTAGATACCCGCACCGATGCGTGCATCCGTGCGGGCTTCAAATCCTACATTCCCGAAACCACAAAAATTATTATTGCACAGCGTATCTCCTCGGTACAGGATGCGGATCTTATCTTAGTGATGGACGGCGGCCGCATTGTAGCGAAGGGTACGCATACAGACCTGCTTGACTCTTGCAATATTTACAAGGAAATCTATGAACAGCAGACGAATGGGGGTGATGCGGAATGAACGGAAAAAGACCCAAGCCGCAAAAAGGCACCCTCCTGCGCACCTTAAAGCTGTTGTTCTCGTTCTACCCCGTTTTAGCACCGCTTACCGTCGTTTGTATTCTGTTTGCCGCCGTTGTATCCGCCATACCTGCCATATTCATTCAACAGATTATTGCGGTTATCGAAGTGTGGCAGGTAACAGGCGACTGGAGCTCTGCGATGGGTGAAATTGTGCCTAAGGTGCTGACCTTAGCAGGTATCTATCTGCTTTCTCTGCTTGCCACCACCACCCAGACGCAGTTGATGGCGTATATGACACAGGGCTTCTTAAGCAAAATGCGGTGTATGATGTTTGACGGCATGCAGAATCTGCCTATCCGCTATTTTGACAGCAACCGTCACGGCGATATTATGAGCCATTACACCAACGATATCGACACACTGCGTGAACTGGTATCCCGTGCGTTACCCTCGCTTTTACAGGCATCCGTCGTGGTGCTCACCGTCTTCTCGGTGATGCTGTATTTCAGTGCCTCTATGACCCTCGTGCTTTTGGCAGGTGTAACGGTTATGCTGTTCACCTCCCGCAAATTAGCAGGCGGCTCCGCCAAATACTTTATCCGTCAGCAAAAAGCCATGGGCGCTACCGAAGGATACGTGCAGGAAATGATGAACGGACAGAAGGTTGTCAAGGTGTTCTGCCACGAAAAAACAGGTGAACAGGATTTTGATAAAATTAACAACCAACTGTACGAGGACAGCACCCGTGCACACGCCTATGCCAATATGCTCGGCCCGATCATTATGAATATCGGCAACGTCATTTATGTGATTATCGCCATGGCCGGCGGTTTGTATCTCCTGTCAGGTCTCCCGAACATCAGTCTTTCGGGTATGGCATTCTCTATCAGCATTTTAGTGCCCTTCCTCAATATGACCAAGCAGTTTACGGGCAACGTCAACCAGGTTTCCCAGCAGATAAATGCAGTGGTTATGGGTATGGCAGGTGCTGACCGTGTCTTCTCGCTGATGGATGAACAGCCCGAAACAGATGACGGCTACGTCACCTTGGTAAATGCCACAGTCGGTCCCGACGGCACCGTTTACGAAGCCGAAAAACGCACCGGTGTATGGGCATGGAAGCATCCGCACAGCGACGGCACCATCACCTACACACTACTGCGTGGCGATGTACGTCTCACCGACGTGGACTTCGGATACGTACCCGAAAAACAGGTGCTGCACAACATCACCCTGTATGCCGAGCCGGGGCAAAAGGTTGCCTTTGTAGGTGCAACCGGTGCAGGCAAAACTACCATTACCAACCTTATCAACCGTTTTTACGATATCGCAGACGGCAAGGTGCGGTACGACGGTATCAACATCAACAAGATTAAAAAATCCGACCTGCGTCGTTCTTTGGGGTTAGTGCTGCAGGAAACCAACCTGTTTACAGGTACTGTTATGGATAACATCCGTTACGGCCGCTTGGATGCCACCGACGACGAATGTAAAGAGGCGGCAAAGCTGGCAGGTGCGCACGATTTCATCGAACGTCTGCCCGAAGGATACGACACGATGCTTTCGGGTAACGGTGCCAACCTCTCACAAGGGCAACGACAGTTAATTGCCATCGCACGTGCGGCGGTTGCCGATCCGCCCGTGATGATTCTGGACGAAGCGACCTCCTCTATCGACACCCGCACCGAAGCGATCGTGCAGCGTGGTATGGATAAGCTGATGGAGGGACGCACGGTATTTGTTATCGCACACCGCTTATCCACCGTCAAAAACTCGGATGTCATTATGGTGTTAGACCACGGCAGGATTATCGAACGTGGCTCTCACGATGACCTTATCGCACAAAAAGGCACCTACTATCAGCTGTATACCGGTGCTTTTGAACTGGAATAACAGAGGCATGTTATGGATAAGACAAAAAGAAAGGAAATCCGTCGTGCTGTCCTGTTTACCCTGTTCTCCCTCAGTGCAGGTATCATTCAGCTGTTAAGCGGTGAGCTGATGCTGAAGGTGCTGCATTGGGAGTATTGGGTCAGTTATATTATCGCATTGGTGCTGTCGGTGGTTTGGAACTTCACCTTTAACCGCAATATTACCTTTGCTTCCGCCGCAAACGTACCTGTGGCGATGCTGAAGGTTGCAGCGTTCTATGCAGTATTTACACCGCTTTCCACCTGGGGCGGTGCGATGCTGGTGAACATCGGTTGGAATGAAGACGTGGTTTTCGTTCTGTCTATGCTGCTAAACTTCGTACTGGAGTTTTTGTATGACCGATTCTTCGTGTTCGGAAAATCGTTAGATACCAGAAAAACCGACAACACCTCTGTGTCGGAATAACCTGCATAAACAAAAAGGAGATGTACTTCGTACATCTCCTTTTTTATTGGCTTATTCTTGCTCTTCCTCTCGTTTCTTTCTCAAGCCGAAGAGGATACCGCCACTGCCCACAAACAGTGCTGCTGCCCACAAACCGTACTGTACGGTGTCCCCCGTCTGTACAGAGGGGATTTCGGGCTCGGGAGCAGGTTCGGGCTCGGGCGTGGGTTCGGGCTCGGGCGTGGGTTCGGGGGTAGGTTCAGGCATCGGTGCGGTGTAGATGTTCACAAAGGTGACACCCTCTGCCGCAGCTTGCCCCTTCAGATAGGTATACGCCACCGAGAAGGTACCGTCCAGATTGTCGGTGACAACCGCTTTGACGGTATATACCGTCTCGTCATAGGTGATACTTGTATCGTCACCCTTCGCTTCACGCACGGTATAAACGTATTCACCGGCAGTATCGATCGGCATAGCGGTAAAGGTGAAGGTGCCGTCTGCCGCATTTTTCACCGTCTCGACCTTCACATTGGCACTGTCATACAGTTCGAAGGAGAACTCTTGTGCCACAAGGTCACGACCGTCAAGGGTCTTCTTGCCTGTAATAACAATTTCGGTCGCCGCCGCTTTATAAACGTTTTCGAAGGTAATGGTGTCTGCTAAATTACCGTTTACCGCCTGCCCATTCACCTTGAGGGTGGCAACGAGGTTGCCGTTATGGTTATCGGTAACGGTGATTTCCACCTTGTATACCGTTTTGTCGGCGGTAACACCCTTTTCATCCGCCTCATCCTCGACGATAGCATAATGATAGGTGCCTTGTGCATCGAATGTCTCTGCCATAAAGACGATATCGCCTTTGCCGGCATCATTCAGGGCCAGTACAACGTCATCCTGCACGGGCGTCATACCGTCTAAAGCGTAGGTGCTGTCGGTCTTATAAAGATCGAACTTAAACTCGCCGTCCACAAGATCTCTGCCAAGCAGTATCTTGGTCGCAGTAAGGGTTACGTTCACCGCATCGGCTTTATAGGTGTTGTTAAACCGGATAACCGCATCCGTACCCGCCAGTTGCGTGTAGGTGGTTACTTCGGTCAGCACGCCGCCGACCTCCTGCTTCTCAACAGTACCCTTGTAAAGGCGTTTATTTTTAACGGACAGTACGCCGTTATCGTCCTGCTCCACCACCAAACGAACGTGGAAAGAGGAGGTATCATACGAGACGCCTTTGGCATCGCCGATAACTTCGGTGATCTTATAGTGGTGGATACCTGCCGCCGCAATGGTGACAGGAGGGAAACGGAAGGTGCCGTCTGCTGCGTTTTTGACCGTTTCACCGATCTGTGCACCGTTGATCGCATTGATAAGTGCAAACTCGAATTCACCGTCAACCAGCGGTCTGCCGATAAGCTCTTTCTCACCGCCGAAATCGGTGTGGATATCGTACAGAATGGGTGCAGGCGTAAAACCGTTTTGGAACACAACCGCCGTTGCAGGCATATTGTTTTTGGTCAAGGTTACTCTTGCAGACAGTGTGCCGACCGAGTTATCGGTGACAGTCACAGTCACGGTATACACCGACTTGTCATAGTCGTAACGGTCATCGCCGCCGTCTACTTCTGCGAGGGTGTACACATAGGTACCTGCTTTGGCATAGGTGATAACGCCGAAAGCAATGTTGCCGTTGGCATCATTGGTTGCGGTGTCGGATGCAGGCATCGGTGCGCCTGCAGTCTGCGCAGTGAGTTTAAATTCGAATTCATCCGCCTGCATAACCTTACCGGTCAGCATTTTGGTGCCGGTCAAGGTGACCGTAGCATCGGTTGCATCGTATACGTTTTCAAACGTGATGTCGGATACATTTGCCGTGCCGTCGTTAATAACAGTGGAAGCCGTAATGGTCTGATTACCGTTGTCGGTCACGGTAACGGTTACCGTATACACAGTTCCGTCATAGGTGAAGCCGCCGATTTTGTCGGTATCTACCTCGGTGACGGTGTACTGATAGGTGTTGCCTTTGTGTGCATCGCCAAACTCGATAGCACCGAAGCTAAAAGCGCCGTTGGATGCATTTTTGACAACCGTTTGGGCAGGCATCGGTGCGCCTGCCGTTACCGCTTTGATCTCAAATGCA
>JAZNXY010000060.1:0-8169 GCA_045594105.1 Acutalibacteraceae bacterium
TTATGCAGCATGATGTACACGGGCATCTGTGCTTTTTCTATCTTTTTGCCGCCGACGGTAACGAGGTCTTTACGGTCATCCACCTTATCGCCGATATGTGCCACATGTCCGTTTACCTTTACCTTACCTGCGGCTATTAGCTCTTCCGCCTTGCGACGTGAAGCAATACCACGCTCGGACAGCAGTTTTTGCAATCTTACCAATGCCATTTTTGTCTCCTTATGTTAAAAAGTCTCGAACTGTTTCTTTCAGTTTTTTCAAAAAACGAACGCCCACAGACATAGGCGGACGCATACTTACCGTTTCACTTACCGTAACAGGCAATGTCATCTCAGTATCGCCCACACAATAGGTAACCTGCCCCACCGTTTCGCCCGCTTTGACAGGTGCCCATACAAATGCAGGCAGCTGCAGCTTTGCCGTTACCGTTTCACCCTTTTTCACGGTTACGGCAGGCGGCTGTGCGGTTAACAGCAAAACCTCTTTTTTTACACCACCTGCCACGTGCAGCGGTGACAAGATAGGTGCTTGCGGGGTAATACGTTCCAAACGTGAAAATGCGTATTCGTACAATTTCAAGTGATCGTTCCAATAATCGCCGCCCTGCAGCGTTGCCACCACAATGGTGACACCGTCACGTACAGCAGCAGACACAAGGCATCTTCCTGCCTTCTTGGTAAATCCCGTTTTCAGACCGATACAATCTTTTGACAGCTTCAAAAGGCGGTTATGGTTACTGAGCCATATTTCCCGATCGGAAACGGTAATTTTTGTGCTTTTTGTGGCGCATACCTGCCGCAAAAAATCATTTCGCAGTACAGCACAGCCAAGCAGTGCCATATCGTACGCACTCGCTGCATGCCCTTCCGCATCCAGCCCCGACGGTGTAATAAAACAGCTGTTCTTCATACCGAGAGCAGCCGCTTTACCGTTCATCAGCCGTGCAAACGCAGACAAATCTCCCGCCACCGTTTCCGCCACCGCATTGGCGGCATCGTTGCCGGAAGACAGCAGCAATCCTGTCAGCAGGTCACCCATTGACAGCATATCCCCTGCGTGCAGACCAAGCGACGATCCCTCTACCGCCACGGCAGAGGCAGATACCCTAACCGGTGTATCGACAGACAGCGTTTCCGTCGCTACCAATGCGGTCATCAGCTTAGTGGTGCTTGCCATAGAGCGTGGTGTATGCGGATCTTTTTGAAACACCACGTCTCCGCTTTCCGCTTCCAGTACCACCGCCGACGCAGAGGACAGCAACATATCCTCCGCCCGTATCGGTATGACAGTAAAGCACAATAGTAACAGCGATAAAACAATGCGTTTACACACGAAAACCACCTACCCACACAGAATATATGTGCATAGGCGGTATTCCATTCGTTTTACAGCGTTTCTTCTACAGCTTCCTTTGCCTCTTCTACACGATCGCTGTCATTTTTATGACTGAACAATGTGCCTACTTTATCTACAATGCCGGGCACCATGCTGATCACACGGTCCACAGTATCCGGCTGAGAGCTTACCGGAATTACACGCACATCACCGTTTTTAACCACGAGAAATGCGATAGGTGTGATGTTGATACCGGCACCGCCGCCACCGCCAAACAGAGAAGCCGCCTGCTTGGAGGGCAGGTCACTACCGCCCGAAGCAAAGCCATAAGCGACCTTGGATACGGGAATAACGGTGGTACCGTCAGCGGTGGTAATCGGGTCTCCGATAACCGTGTTGGTATCCACCACTTCTTTAATCTTGTCCACCGAAGCGCCAAACAGATTTTTTACGTTATTGCTTTCTGCCATGCTATTACATCCTCTCTTCTTTAACTATTGTCTGCTTGTTTCATTTGTATACGTATAAATCTCGCAAAAGTTGCAAGCAAGGTGCCGCACACACGCCAAAGCGAAACGGAGCACCGTATATCCAGAAGTGCCGCCGTGCCCTGCTCTTCGAAATCGGGACGCACGACAACCTCTCTTTTTTGTATGCGCAGGTGGCAGCCGATCACCGATAAAACGGGATACAGCACCGCACACACCTGACCAAAACGAATCGCCGCAGCAGCGGCATCCTCGCCGCCTATCCGCAATTCAATCCGCATCAAGCGAATCTTTATGCCGCACAACACCTTGCCGACCGATGAGGTAAGCAGCTTTGCCACTTCACCGAGCCAGGAAAGGGTTGCCGCCACACCGTCCTGCTTAAATGCATCCTGCAGGCGGGACAGCACCGTTGACGGCTTTTTTTGCTCTTTTACAGCAACCTTTTCCGTTGCACTCTCCTTATGCCCCCGGGGAAGCAACCGTATCGGCACACCCCACACCCGCAAAACACAAAGTAGTGTTTCATGATAGTAAAACCGCAAGGAAATCGGGCTTGACAGGAGCAATACCAAAAGCAGTAAAATCCCACCGATAATATATAACGCGGTCATTGTTATCAATCCTCGTCATGCTCTTCAGCCGCCTCGGCCGCTCGTTCCTGCTGTTCCAAAACCTCGTCCAAAGTGGTGTCACGCATTTCCTCGGTATCCTTCGGCAGCGGCGGCAAGCCGTCCAGCTTAGAAATCGAGAAGCTGCGTAAAAATGTAGTGGTCGTGCCGTACAGCAGCGGTCTGCCGGGCAACTCCAAACGACCCTTTTCCTCTACAAGACCTTTGTTCAGCAAGCCCTGCAGCACAGCCCCACAGTCCACGCCACGCACCTGTTCAATAAACGACTTGGTAACAGGTTGATTGTACGCCACTATCGCCAGCACCTCCATCGCCGCCTGAGACAACGGCACGTTACGACGGATATCCATAGCGGTACGCACATATTCCGCGTATTCTTTGCGGGTGCATATCTGATATTGGTCATCCAATTTGACAGCCATAATGCCACCTGCACGCATATTCAGTTCGTTCATCCAATCGTCTGCAACACGCACAATGGTAGCTTCGTCCTGTTCAAAAACCTCTGCCAATCGGGGAACGGAAATCGGTTCTCCCGAAGCAAACACCACCGCCTCAACAGCGGCTCTCAATTCTTTTACGTCCATAGCTTAACTCTCCGTACCTTCATCGTCATATTCCGAATGGAACTCCAGCGGCATGGTTTCATCCGCCGCCTGTATGGTCACCTTTTGTTCCTTGCCTTCCCCGTCTACACGGATGCGGTGCGCTTTCATCAATTCAAGCAATGCCAGGAAGGTTGCCACCAAATCCGATTTTGTTTCAGCACCGTCAAACAGGGAATCATATTTCATCTCTTTTTTATGCCGCAGATTACGCAAAACATACACGATTTTAGAAGAAACCGACACGATTTTTCTTGCCACAATACCGTGGAATGCCTGCGGCGGTGGCGGCAAGCGGCGTTTTCCTCTGCCTGCAGCGGCAAGGTACGCATCCACCAACACCTCGGGAGGATGCACCCGTTTATATGTCATATCGGGCTCCACCTCTTCCGGCTCCCGTACAAACAAATCGCCGCCGATATACTGCTTTGCCATACGGCGTGCGGCCTCCTGACACAGCTTATATTCCACAAGCTGTCCTGACAGCTCCTGACGCAACACTTCCGCCTCATCCTCGTATTTAGGCAACAGCATTGCGGATTTTATCTGTACCAAGCGTGCCGCCATTTCCAAAAACTCGCTTGCAATATCCAGGTCGAGCTCTTTCATCTCTTCAATGGCATCCAGATATTGACGCAGGATTTCCGCTATCGGAATATCGTAAATATTCAGTTTGTTTTTCTGTATCAAAAACAGAAGCAGGTCGAGCGGCCCCTCAAAGACCGGCAACCGATAGGATATTGCCTCCATACTTCACAAACCTCTCTTAAAACAATCCCGGCATACCAAACATTCTGCCGATAAGCGAGCCGAGCAGTCCTCGTAAAAAGGATAACGGCACGTCCAACACACCCGTAAACAGCAACAGCATCACAACCATTGAAATCTGACGGCTGTACCGCTCCATTGTATCTACCCATCTGCCCGGCAAAAAGTAGCCGAAAATCTTAGAGCCGTCCAATGGCGGAATCGGCAGCAGATTAAACACCGCCAAGCCGATATTCACCGATGCAAACACGTTAATAAGCACAAGCCACAAGTATGACAGCAAAGCACTGTCGGTGACGAAGAAACAGCATACACGGAAAATCGCCACCGCAACAATCGCCATCAGAATATTGGAAAGCGGACCTGCCAATGCACACAGTGCCGTATCCCTTTTGTAATTGCGGAAGTTATACGGATTGATCGGTACGGGTTTTGCGTAACCGACACCGAACAGCAGTATCATAAGGGTGCCGAACAAATCAAGATGACGCAAAGGATTCAGACTCAGACGGCCGTTCCACCTGGCAGTGTCATCCCCCAATTTGTATGCTGCCCACGCATGTGCAAATTCGTGTATCGGCAGTACAATAAAAATGATAACGGCATAGGCACCCAGTAAAAACAGCAATTCAAAGAAACTGATGCCGCCGCGAAGACTTGAAAGCATACTTTTTCTCCTTGACATAGATATACAAAATATAGTATAACAGATTATTTTTGAAATTACAAGAACAAAAAACAGCGGCATACCACCCGGTATGCCGCTGTTCCTTTTACTGACACAGACAAAAAGTTTTTCTCTTATCAAAACCGCTATTCTTCTTCTGTAAAGCTCTTGCGCTTTACAATCAGATTGTACAACCAAAACCCAAGCATACTCACGCCCCCGGTGACAGCAAACAAAGCCAAGGCGGCAGCATAGCTTTTATCCGCCAGCAGGTTGCCGCCAATAGTAGAGGACACCACCGACGGAATACGTGCCAGCAAGGAGACACACAAAAAACGTGGCAGAGATATGCGGGTAAGACCCGCAAAGTACGTCAACAAATCTTTCGGTGTTCCGGGAATGAAAAACAGCAAAAAAATCACTGTATCCAGCTTTTTCCCGCTATTGATAAACTTTAAGCTGTCTATTTTCTTACGTTCAAAAAACAGTTCCAGAAAACGGACACCGCATTTTCTGACCAAGAGAAAGACCACTGTCGAAGTCGCAGCAACACCTGCCATACACAGCAGCGTACCTCCCACTGCACCGAATGCGGCACCAAGACCGATTTCCACCAACTCTCCCGGTATCAATGCTACAAACACCTGTAAACACTGTATGCCAAAACCAACCAACCAGCCGGCCACACCAAAGCCGTCGATAAACGTTTTGAAATCCTCGGGAGTGCCGCCCACCTTCTGCAAAGCACGATACAGCACCACCGTCAGCCAGGCAAATACCGCAACAACTGCAGCGAGCGAAATCAAAAAAACGATACGACGGCGCTTGCCCTTGTCAACAGATACGTTTTTCACCGCTTTACACCGTTTCCACTTTAATAACGTTGGTGTTACCGGATTTGCCGTTGGTAATACCGCCCGTTATCACAATCTCATCACCGGGTTGCAGATTAAACCGTGCTTTTGCCAACTGCTGTGCGGTATAAAACAACACATCCATTGAGGTATACTCGTCGCAAACAACAGGAGTTACGCCCCAGGAAAGTGCTAATTTCCGATAGGTTTTTTCGTTGGTGGTAACACCCAAAATATCCACAGGTGCACGGAAACGGGATACCATACGTGCGGTCATACCCGACAGGGTACACACCGCCATTGCTTTTGCGTTAATGTCAATGGCCATACCGCAGGTCGCATGAGATATGGCGTCTATTTTGTTACGGATATGAAAGTCTGTGTTGCGGAACCGTTTCGCGTAATGAATGTTATTTTCGGTATATTCCGCAATGCTCGCCATGGTAGACACCGCCAGAACGGGATATTTACCTGCCGCCGTTTCGCCCGACAGCATCACCGCACTCGTTCCGTCATATACCGCATTCGCAACGTCGGAAATTTCCGCGCGGGTAGGACGTGGATTATAAATCATAGATTCGAGCATCTCGGTAGCGGTAATGACACGTTTGCCAAGCAAGCGGCACTTGGTAATCAGTTTTTTCTGGATAGCAGGCAATTCTACAAACGGGATTTCCACACCCATATCGCCTCGACCTATCATAATGCCTGCACACGCCTCGCAGATGTCTTCGATGTTATCTACACCCGAGCGATTTTCGATTTTTGCAATCAATTCGATGCTTTCGCCGCCGTTTTCCTTCAAGAATGCCGACACGTCCAGAAGATCCTGCTTTACCGACACAAAGGAACACGCAATAAAGTCCACGTCGTTCTCAATGCCAAGCAAAATATCCGCTTTGTCCTGTTCGCTCAGGTACACCTGCTTTAATACCTTATCGGGAAAACTCATGCTTTTACGGTTAGACAGCTCGCCGCCGTTTACAACCGTACAGATAATGTCGTTTCCTTCGACACACTGCACCTCAAAACGCAAAAGGCCGTTATTCAGTAAAATCGTATCACCCGCTGCCATTTCTCCGGCAAGACCGGGATAACTGACAGACACACGTGTCTGATCGCCTTCTACGATATCGGTCGTAAAGGTAAAGGTAGTGCCTTCCTCCAGAAACACTTTACCGTCTTTGAAGGTGGAAATACGGTATTCGGGGCCCTTAGTATCCAAGAGAATCGCAATCGGCAGCTGCAATTTTTCCCGCACACGTTTTATCATGGCAATATTTTCTTTATGATCCTCATGGCTGCCGTGAGAAAAGTTCAGACGGGCAACATTCATACCCGCAAGGCACATTTTTTCGATCGTTTCCTCATTTCGACAGGCAGGACCTATCGTACATACAATTTTTGTTTTCCGCATTGTTAAACTCTCCTAAAACAAGACTGTTGTTAGGATACCACAAATACCGCTTTTTTTCAATGCTTATCAAAAAAAACACGAGACAAGGTGTTTCCTTGTCTCGTGTTTTTACCGTTTTTTTGCACCACGGTATTTTTCCCGTGTCGCCAAACCGCCTCGTATATGCCGTTCGGCCTTGTTTGTGTTCAGCACCACCCGCACCTGTCCATACAACTGCGGATCCACCTTCTTGAGACGTTCCGAGACGTCTTTATGTACCGTGGATTTTGAAATATGGAACTTTTTTGCCGCGGCACGCACCGTAGCGCCTGTATCTATGATATATTCCCCTAAAACAACGGCTCGGTCATCAGAAAACTCTCTCATACAACTACCACCTTAAACGGACTTTGTTAATTGTATGAGAGAGTTTTTCACATTATGCTATCATTCGTAATCCACAACATCAACCCAAGAGAGCAGGAACTCACGTTCGTGTTCGTTACCTTTCACCGACTGCGAAGCGGCAACAATGGGCATCCATTTCTGTACGTACTGTTTTGCTGTGTCGCTTTTCTTGCAGAACAAATCGAGGTATTTTTTCGCACCTTCTTCATCACCGCTCAAGCAGAACAGTAGGTAGGTACGTGCCACATCGGCAGAGGCGTTACCCTGTGTTGCGTGGGACCAGTCAAGGATATACGGCGTGCCGTCTTCCGTAATGATAATGTTAGACGGGTTAAAGTCGCCGTGACAAACCTTATCGTGCTTTGGCATACCTTCCAAACGGGTATGCAGTTCATACCGCGTGGTGGCATCCAATTCAGCAGAGGAAATCTTGCGGTTCATCTTATCCTTCAGTTTGTTGAGAAGGGGGCACTTTTTGCCGTGAACGGTAAGTTGCAAGTCAACGAGCAACTCGAGATATTCATCCTTCTTATCCGCCTCTTCTTCCATTAACTGTGCCAAGGTCTTGCCTTCAATAAACTCAGATACAATAGCCCACTGTCCGTCCGCTATAGTAACTTCCAGTATTCTGGGGATATTCAAACCGGTTTCTTCAATTCGTGCCTGATTGAGCGCTTCATTGAGAACGTCCGCTTTGGAATACTCTTTGCTGAAAACTTTCACACAACGGTCGCCGTCACGATAAACGGTCTTATTGGTTCTTGCCGCAATAACGGTATCCAGTTTCATTTCTGTTTCCTCCTTCAATCAATCGCAGTGGGTTTCTCGGTTTCAACGAAATGTTTGCCATAGTAAGCATTGAGGTACATCTGTTTAATCTCACTCATCAGCGGATAGCGCGGGTTAGCACCGGTGCACTGGTCATCAAACGCCTGCTCAACCATATCGTCAAGACGGTCAAGGAAATCCGCTTCATCAACACCGTAGTCTTTGATGGTATCTTTGATGCCAACCTT
>JAZNXY010000061.1:0-2160 GCA_045594105.1 Acutalibacteraceae bacterium
TCACTAGATGTTTTAATAAAAAGTTTTGCGTGGGAGATAAAAATACTGCCGTTACCGGAAGACATTCCGAGGCCAATTGCGCTGTGACCGCCGCCGAACATTCCGTCTCTACCGCCGACAGTACCGCTGAAATCAGTTCCGCCTGCGGCATTAATTCCGTCATCGGAGGCTGTGATACTGAATTCTCCGCCCTTTATATCAATGTTGAGAGCCTCCAGTCCCTCATAGCTTTCGGTAATATTAAATAGACCTGCCGTAACGGTGAGGCTTTCTTCTGCGTGGACAGCATCATCACCTGATTTTATCTCAAATGTACCGCCGTTTATTGTGACTGACACATCCGAATGAACAGAGTCATCGGCAGAATCTATCCTGAAAGTGCCGCCGTTGATCAAAAGACGGTCGGCAGCCTTAATACCCTTCATACTCGTACTGCTTTCATCGGCCGCGGCGGGTAAATCCTGTGAGCCTCCGGGGCGCATTCCGCCATGACCGCCGCCCATAAAGCCGCCGTAGTTATCGGAGGATGCGGCAGAGCCGTTTTCACTTCCGCCGCCTGCAAGGATATCAAAGGCGCCATCTTCGATCTGCACATATGCACTTGCCGCAATGCCGTCGCCCCCCGCTTCGATATCCATCGTGCCCCCTTCTATATAAATAAAACCGAGTGAAGCATCATCGGTATTTTCGCAGTGGATACCGTCCTTGCCTGCATCAACGGAAAGCTTTGCCGAGCCTGAAATTCTCACGCTGTCATTGGCATCCAGGCCGTGAGATGCGGAATTTATAGTATAAGTTCCGTCGGCAAACACAAGGTCATCCTTACAGACGATACCGTGTGCCGCAGGAGAGGTCACCGTTAAGCTGCCTGAACCGTTGAAGGTCAGATCCTGTTTGGAAAATACAGCCGCATCAATGTTATTCTCATCAATAGCGGTGAACGAACCGCCGTTGGCAAGGATGTTTTGCGTTCCCTCAGCAAGTGTCACAAACACCTTATCCGCTTCAGAAATATAAAGCGCGGCAGAGGTCTTAGCGGTAATATTAACACCGTTCAGTACGAGCTGCAATTTGGCGGTATCCTCTGCGTTTACGATAATCATACCGTCGGTAAGCGTACCCGAAATAACATAGGTGGCTTCCTCTGTTATTGTTACCGTACTGCCGGAAATTTTAACACTGTCGGAGCTTGAGGTTGCTGATGTGCCGTTCAGCTTAACAGTAACCGCCTTGCTTTCATCATACATAGCTTTACCGTCACGGTCGGTAAACATATCCGCATCCGTCTGCGGAAAATCTGCATCCGAAAGAGCGGAAGATGTGCCTGACGGTTCGGTAACGCTTGGTTGGCTGTTATTATCTGTTGTTTCGTTGTTATTATCTATTGCTCCGTTATTGTCACCCCGTGTTCCGCAACCTGCAAGCAGACAGCACACCAAGGAAAAAACCAATAATACAGATAAATATTTTTTCATAAAGCACCCCTTAATTATAGCTCTGTCACCGCAGTTTCCTGCCTTGATACGGTGATCTCAAGATTACCGTTGCGGCAACGGAGCTTGTCGATCATTTCCTTTTCCTTGGTCACATCGTTCAGAACCACATTGTATGTGAGCTTGAACATACTGCCCATATTGGTGCTTTTCACACGGACAAGCTCACAGGAGGATGTATATACTTTGAAAATGTCATCAAACACACCTGTGTAATCCAAATCCTCGGGAATAACGTCAGTACAAGATTGATAAGCGGCGGTGTTCTTTTTTGCCCCAAAATCCAAATGGTTGTAGAGTAAAAACATTATGCACATTACAAGGGTGAACAGTGCCGCAAAGCCGAGATATCCCATACCGGCAATAAGACCTGAACCCATTGCGAGAAACAGTGTGCAGATCTCCTTTGCAGTACCGGGAACACTGCGGAAACGCACAAGACTAAATGCACCTGCCACCGCAACACCTGCACCTACATTACCGTTGACCATCATAATAACGATACAAACAACCGCAGGGAGCAAAGCAAGTGTAACAACAAAGCTCTTTGTATAACGGGTGCGGTACATATAGGCAAACGCCATTATAATTCCCAACACAAGAGAACACCCCAAGCAGAGTAGAAAATCGGTCACGCTGATGACCGTAGTTAAATCCGTATCAAATA
>JAZNXY010000062.1:0-1830 GCA_045594105.1 Acutalibacteraceae bacterium
GCGGTGTCGGTGAGTGTGGACGGCGCCATCAACGCCCTGCTGGAATTGACCGGCGAGCGCGCCACCGAGGCGGTGGTGGAGCAGGTGTTCGCCCGCTTCTGTGTTGGAAAATAAACAAAACAGGCTGTTGCCCACGGGCAACAGCCTGTTTCTTATTTTGTAGCTTGGTTTCGTTTTTTGTGTATCGCTATACAAACGACAGCAAAAATCACGATTCCCAAGCTGATCCATTGGGATGTTGACAACCAGTTCACGCCGCGCACCGCGTCCCCACGGAAAAATTCCAGCACGAAACGAGTCACTGCATAACCTATCAGATAGACGAGAGTAGGCACGCCGTCAGGCACTCTTTTTATGTACAGCACCAACAAAACGGCGAACAGCACCAGCAAGCATACCGCTTCCACTAACTGAATGGGAAATAAGGGTGTGTGAAGCGGGGTATCCCCTAAGCTGTAGGTGTAGACCACGCAACCGGGCCCGTCGTAGGGAAGGCCGTAACAACAGCCCCCAAGATAGCACCCCACACGTCCGCAGGCGTGTCCCAGCGGCAACGCCACGGCAAATATGTCTGAAAAAGGCAGTTTGGGTAACTTGTAAACTCGCAAATACAGCCAAAGTCCAACCATACCGCCGATAAGGCCGCCGTAAAACACAAAGCCGCCCCGCATCACCGCCTCAAAAGGGATATGTTCTCGCAAAATCCAGGGAAGTGATACCAACAAAAACATCACTTTTGAGCCAATCAATCCGCCAATGACAGCAATCACGGCTGAATAGACCAAATCGTACTGCTTCAATTCCGTACGGCGGCATAACAACGTTGCCGCAACAGCGGCAAGTCCGATGCCAACGATCCATGCCAATCCGTACAACGGAATGGCTTTTCCAAAAAAATGAATAAACGGCAGCATAATCACCTCTTTACCGATAAAAATAGTACAGCCCGACACCGCAACCGCAGTATCGGGCTGTTTTGACTCCATTAGAACAAGGAGCTGGCGGTGCCTGCGGCACACAAAATGCACACACCGCAGGTGAAGAAGGCGATAGCCGTGAACACAACCGCAATGATGCCCAACACCAAACCGGCCGTGGCAACACCGGCAGGTTGGTTGGCTTCCTTCAACTGCTTGCCTCCAGATACAGACAAACACAAGCCAACAACGGCAACAGGCAGACCAATCAAGGACAGCCAACCGCTCAACACGCCGCAAACAATGCCGACAATGCCTAAGATCATACCGGCAATAGCTTTTCCTTTACCCAAAACAAACACTCCTTTCTTAAACATCTATCACAAAAAAGATTACCCTTTTTGTAACCGCTTTTTGCCGCTTGTTCTTGAAAAAACGGCAAACAGTACCGTTATCAATAACAGCGCACCCATACCGTATATCACGGTTCTTTTTTTCATGAGAAACTCCCTCTAACGACACAATATCTCCAAATGTAACAAATTGTTACATTTGGATTGTAACACATTGTTACTATGATGTCAAGGCCTTTTGGGAGGTGATAACAATGAAAATGGTTGGCCTGCGCGAAATACGCAAGAAAAAGGGATACAGTCAGTTAAAGGTTGCTATGGATCTGTGTATCTCCCGCGAAGCATTATCCTATTACGAAAACGGAAAACGCTCACCCGATTTGGAAATGTTGCTACTTCTCTCCCGCTATTTTGATAAATCTGTGGATTTTCTCATCACCGGACAAGAATTCCACCAAAACCGAAGTTAGCATTGGTCTATATAAACCAAAAAGGCTGTGCAAGCGTTGCTTGCACAGCCTTTTTCTTGGTGTCTTTAAATGTGGAAATAAACCCCCGGT
>JAZNXY010000063.1:0-2645 GCA_045594105.1 Acutalibacteraceae bacterium
TGTATTTGGGGACTATTCTTATGAGGACGGCACCATGGCGGTGCTTCCGGGCGGTATGCCGGGCACCAACCATTTGATGGCCCATGAAGGATTAAAGCAGGTGTTGCTTTCTTACCATGAGGCGAAAAAATATCTGGCTGCCATTTGTGCGGCACCGAGCGTGTTAGGTATGAACGGGTTGCTTGAAGGCCGTCATGCCACCTGTTATCCAGGCTTTGAAGAGAAGCTTCTCGGAGCAAAGGCATTACCGGATGCGGTTGTGATGGACGGTACAATCATCACCAGCCGTGGCATGGGTACAGCGATTGCGTTCGGCGCAGCACTTGTTTCTGTATTGGTGAATGAGGAGACGGCTGAGGAGCTACTTGCGGCAATTCAGTATTAGGCTTTGGGAGGTCGGATGTCGCGGTGTAGAGAGAAAAGCGCGTAGACATTCGGCAGTACCATGCAGGCATTGATAAAGTCGGTCATTTCCCAAATGAGTGGCAGGGAGAGGACCGATCCAAGGAAAATCATGCCAAGATAGCAGAGACGGTAGGTTGGCAGTGCACTGTCGCCGAACAGGTAAGTGACGGCTCGGGCACCGAAGTAGGACCAGCCGATCAGGGTGGCATAGGCAAAGGATATCAAAGAAATGCCAAGTAACAGTTCGCCGCAGGGAAGTGCGGAAAAAGCCGCACTTGTCAGCGTGGTGGCACTGTAGGAGGCGGCCAGCCCCGGAGTACGCAATAACGAACTGACAATGACAATGCCAGTCAGGGCACAGAGAATTACCGTGTCCCAGAAGACCGCAGACATAGAAAGCAGAGCAGCCTGTTCCGGGCTGCTTTTCTTATTACCTGTAAAAGCCAAAGGGGCGGTGCCGATACCGGCTTCGTTGGTAAACAGTCCTCTGGCGATTCCGTAACGTGCGGAGAAGAGAAAGGAGCCTCCGGCGATGCCGCCTAAGGCTGCAGTCGGGGTAAAGGCCGAGGATACGATGAGTTTTACCGCAGGGAACAGGTAGGCGTGATTTAAGAAAAGCAAAAGCAGGCAGGCGGCAAAATACAGAAGTGCCATGGCCGGAACGAGTCGGCTGCAAAAGGATTGAATGGCGGACGAACCGTGGAGGATGACATAGCCTACAAAAAATACCAGTAAAAGACCGGTGACGACCGGAGAGATGCCTACTAAATCCGACAGGGTTTCCGAGACTGTCCCTGCCTGGGTCGAGCACCCGATACCAAAGGACGCAATTAAGAGGAGAAAAGCAAACAAGCGGCCGGCGAACCTGCTTTTCAAGGCATGCTCCAGAACGTACATAATGCCTCCGTGCAGGGTGCCGTCCGGTGCTTCTTTACGATGGAGCATACAAAGATAGCACTCGGCGTAGGCGGTAGCCATGCCCAGCAAGCCGGTGACCCAACACCAGAATACGGCGCCGGGACCGCCCAGTGCAACGGCGGATGAGACACCTACGATATTTCCGGTGCCCAGAGTGGCTGCGAGAGCTGTGGTCAGGGAACGGAACCCTTGCTTTTTTTCACTGCCTCCCGTAAAGTGCAGGGCGGCAGGCAGATGCCGCTGGACCAGACGGAGCCGTAGTGTAAAAAATAAATGAGTACCAAGCAGAAGCAGGAGAAGAGGACCGTTCCAAAGGAAACGGTTTGCGGAGGATAAAGCGTCATAGAGAAGGGACATAGGAATGCCTTTTTTGTTTAATTTATGAAGGGAAAAGGGCGGATATTCTTCCGAAGGAAGAAAAAACCGTATATTCATGCAAAAAAATGCCAAAAAACGGCGGAAAATTGTAAAATAGGGTTGCATATTTAAAAATGGTAGTGGTATAATCAATATGTAGTGGTTTCTTTTTTTACATAACTACTAGGTGTAGATGAAAGCACGGTCGGAGGGTTTGTTATGGGGCTTGTCTTTTCCAAAAAGGGAACAGACCAACAAAAGCTGACGCTGGAACGGAAAAATGTACAGCGTATTGTTTTTGTACCCCTTTTTTTAGCGGTACTTTCCGTGGTCACCGTGATTGTTACGAAGAAGACAAATTTGTTTAAGCTTTCGGACAGATTGTTCATTGCCATGACCCTGTATGCGGTGATTTCTGTGGCGTTTTCCTGTTTTGCAGTTCAGATGTTAAAAAGAAAGAGCAGAAAAAGTGAATTGTGGCTGTTTCAGATGTTATATTTGATTGCCAATACCGGTTTTCTGACCTATATTTCTTATGCGTATTTAAAGGACACCGGTTCTGTCTTGGCGTATGTGCTGACGGTGTTTTTCGGTGCGTGCTGTTTGCTGTACAGTCGTTTTGAGTATGTGGTGTGTGTCGGAATTGAGTGCGTGTTTCCGCTGGTGTTATATTTAGAAGAGACATTACAGCCGCAGCAGACGGCGGTTATGGTATTGGTGCATCTGTTGGCCGGAGTGGTTGCTTTTGAGGTGTACAGAGGACAGAAGCAGGCCGAGGAGTATCGTAGGAAATATGTACAGGAAGTGAAGACGGCAGAACGGGACCCTCTGACAAAGGTGAATAACCGCAGAGGAATGATGCGCAGGGTGATGTCGGTCTGGCCGGCACTGGAGCAGGCGAATCGTACCGTGGCGGTTATGGTCATTGATATCGATCATTTTAAAAAGTATAATGATAAATTCGG
>JAZNXY010000064.1:0-1872 GCA_045594105.1 Acutalibacteraceae bacterium
TAGCAGCTACTTGAGCTAATGTAGAAGATAAATATAGAATTTGGCTTTCGTTCAATGGTGTGAGAAAATTAAAAAGGGCGATCACAAAAAGAAGTATAATAAATGCTGCCAAAACGACATACCGTAATATTTTTTTATCCATAGCTAACTCCCTGTAAAACAATGTTAAAGAAGCCGCAGAGTTTCCCCTGCGGCTTTGATTTGCGGTCAAAACCGCGTTTCTGGTACTCAAATGCCTTATGAATACCGGTATTGGTCGGAGTGACAGGACTTGACCTCTGCTCATGTTTCGCTCGCCGGGCTCGTGAAACCGAAAGAATCCCTGCGGGGATTCTTTTGCGCCGCCTGTTGAATAATCCAATCCCTTCGATGGAAACGCACTCCGTCGAGCAGAAGCTCAACGGAGGACGTTTGGTCGGAGTGACAGGACTTGAACCTGCGGCATCGAAGTCCCAAACTTCGCGCGCTACCAACTGCGCCACACCCCGATTTTGTATTGAATTTTTATGTTTTTGCGTAGAAGTGGGACAAACTGTGGTCAAGTCCGATTTTCACGCAATTTTGAGATTTTGCAAAGTGCCGAAAACCCGCATAAATAAAGGCTTTTTCGCACTTTCGATTTTTCAAAGCGGTGTGGGTTATGCACGCTCCCAAACTTCGCGCGCTTCCTGTTGCAACTAAGGCTCTGTCTGCGTTCGTATAACTCACTTGCCAATCGCCAAGTTGCTGCCACTCGTTTTCATCGCTGTATCTGCCACCGGCAGCGCTCGGAAAATTCCCCAACTGCGCCACACCCCGAAAAGAGTTGTGCGTTTATTGTACCCTTTTTTGCGGGAAATGTCAAGGGGTGGCAGCGGAAAAAGCGAGGGAAGGGTGGCGGATTTCCAAAAGGTGGTTGACAAAGCGGGGGGCGTTGTGCTATAATTTGTACAGTTTCAAAACAAACTATGAACTTTTGGAGGAAAAAGTATGTTCTGTCAAAATTGCGGCGCACAGATCCCCGACGGTGCAGCGTTCTGCAGCGGTTGCGGTACGCCCGTTGGCGGCGTTGCGCCCCAGCCCAAGAAGACCGCTTCTGCAGGCGGTATGCCCCCCATTCTGCAAAACGTGATCAACCGCACGGTCGGTTTCTTCACCGGTATGCGTCAGGAGGCTGTTGTAGCCGATTCTATCAAGGATACCACTTGGTCCGGCGCCATTCTGGCAGGTGTTGGTGTTCTGGTATTCATTTTCACCCAGCTTTTGAACGTGACTGCTTTCAGCAGAGCGTTTATGCAGTTCTTTGGCGCTGACTTTGGCGACGCCTTCAAGGCTGCCGGCAGAGCCACCGAGATCTGGCCCGGCTTCTGGATGTCTCTTCTGTTCGCTGTGCTGTACGCAGGCGCGCTGGTAGGTATGACCTTCGTGATGGCTAAGATGATGAAGGGCAACCTGACCTTCTTGAACGCTGTGAACATTGCCGCTTACGCTTCTCTCCCCGTGATCGTGATCAGCATTCCCAATATGCTCTTCGGTCTGCTGTGGGGTCTGCTTCCCATGTTCTTCATGTTGGTGGCTATGCTCGTCTCCTTCTATCTGATCTACCGCACTGTTTCCGAAGCTTGCGGCGCAAAGAACGGCTTTATTCCTTACACCGTGTTCGTTTCCGCAATGATGCTCATCGTCGTTTTGGGTGCGTATTTCACCGCAAATGTTGCAATCGATATTTTCTAAAAAGTAATTGCGATAAAAAAGGCAACCGTTTTGGTTGCCTTTTTTGTGCTTAACGGTGGAAAATGGTTTTGAGAATGGTGGAGATCTTGGGAGGCTTGCCGTAGAGCAACACGCCTACCCGATAGATCTTTGCCGCCAGAATGCCGATGCCTGCGGTGG
>JAZNXY010000065.1:0-9473 GCA_045594105.1 Acutalibacteraceae bacterium
GAAGATACACAAAACCCGTGTATCTTCTCTTATTGTTTTGTAGACGTTTTTCAGCCTTCCCCTTGAGGGGAAGGGGTATTCCCCTGACAGGGGAAATGTCCGAAGGACAAAGGGGTGGCTGTCCTGCAAGGACCGCGTAGCGGTGGATGAGGTGGGAAAGAACGCGTAACACCTCATCAGGCTCGCTTTGCTCGCCAGCTTCTCCTCAAGGAGAAGCCTTTTCCCTAATCCCTAACCGCAACTCCCGTACAGCGGGTGTTTGTTCATTATCCGATAATAACCTTTGTATATTTACCGGCTGCACGATGAACGGTCACCGTGTCACCGACCTTTAAGAAGGGCAGCTCGTCTGACAGCGAGGCAGGCAGCACCACGATGCCGTCTACGCCCCCTATTCTCACATAATACTGCGTATTGCCGTCTACCACTGCACTTGCCAGAGCGGTAACCGCGCCTTTGAGTTCAACCCATCCTTCTTTATCGGTATCGGTCTCAATCTTCTCGTCTGCAAGAGCCCCGATATACGCTTCTCTTGCTTTATCCACCGTCGTACCCGTGCCCACTATCTGATACTGCTCCATATCTACGAAGGCATACATTTTCACAAGCCCCGCATCGTCCTTAAGGGACATAAAGTAGGTGGGTCTGCCGCCAACGTTCAAGAGTATCGGGAAGGTGGCGTTATAATTCTTCTCCTGAATCTGTCCACGTGCGGAATCCATGGCGGAATACTCCTCCGCACCTGCCTGCACGTAGTACCGTGCCTCTTTGGTGCGCAAGTTTACCAGCACAAAGCCGATATTGGATTCGTCAGCGGTCACCGAGGTAATACCCGTATACATCCACACATCATCATCAATCGCCAGATAGTTATAGCCGTCGGTAGGCATCACACAGCCCTTTTGTCCGAACACCGAGTTCCAATACCCGTTTTTCAGCAAGCCGTTATCGGTCAACTGCTGGAACAGCATATTTTCATCGTATGCCTGGTCCACCCACTGCGGAATATCCTGCAGAGCATAATAGCTGCTTTCACCGGTAGTAGCATTCATCAGCACCACACCGCTAATGTCGGGACCGCTCCAGAAGCCGATTTTATATTGAATGACCGAAGCCACCCAGAAGGGCGTCCCCTGTTCATCAATTTCAAAGGAGACATTACCGAAAATCTTGGTGGGATACTTAAAACGCAGTGCACGGTCAACGTTCCGCAAGAAATATTCGCTTCTCGAATAACGGATATTGCCAAGTCCCAAATCCTTCAGACGTACAAGATCCGCTTCCTGCGTAGTCAGGTCTACCGTAATGTACGCCGGCACACCTTCACCGCTGTTGGTACACCATTTGATAAAATCTGCATATTTCAGCGGCGTCACACGGGTGGGCCGATCGTTAAAGTTTATCTGCGTATAGTCTGCTTCAATCTCAAACTGCGAAACCAGGTCGCTCATTTCGCCTAATTTTCTCTGACCCAAACGGGTGGCGGTATCCCGGTCTACCACGGGAATCTGAGACATAGACAGCTCCGCCACATCGGTGGCAAAGTTGCCGTCCACCGTTTCAATTAAAGACGCATATTTTCTCGCATTGAAAAAACGTGCACCTATCAAGGTCATTAACAGCGAGAACAAAATGATGGCAACAACCGCAACGATGATAATCTTAACCGGCAACGCAGCAGATTTCAACGTTTGCTTGCCGTCTGCTATAAGCTCTCTGCCGTTCGCCTTACCGCCGCCAAGGTTACGTCTGATAAAGCCCCACACACCGCCGATGCACAAAATGACGGTGCACACGATGATGCTTTTGACAACAAAGCCCCAAAACGCCTCGCTGCGCAGGTTAATCGCAGGCAGGTCAAACCAAAACATACCCGCCACCGCAACAAAACAACACAGTACCTTTATAACGGTCGAACTAAACTTTTTCATATCGTCACACTCCTCTGATAACATCTATAACAAGCGGCTGTATTTGCGGTGCGGCATCCCCCACCGTAACCGCCTGTAAAAACCGCTGTTCTGCGGCATCCAAGGTTTCCGCCTTGTCGCTAAACAGGGTGCAAAGCACATCTCCCGCCTTGACGGCATCCCCCGTCTTTTTATGCAGAAGCATACCTGCCGCATGGTCAATGGTGTCCGCCTTAGTTGCTCTGCCTGCGCCAAGTGTGACACCGACCATGCCGATCTCCTCTGCGTTCATAGCGGTAACAAACCCGCTCTGTGTACACAACACATCACGGCTGTGTTTTGCCTGCGGCAAGCAGGCGGGATCATCGATAAACCGTGTGTCTCCCCCTTGTGCCGCAATCCACTCCCGCATTTTTGCGAGTGCTTTGCCACTATCCAGGGTTTCTGCGGCCAGCTTTGCCGCCTGTTCTGTCGGCAATCCCAAAAACTGCGATGCCATTTCACTGCTAAGTGCCAGGCACACATCCCGCAGATCACCTTTTTTTCCTTTTAACACCTCAACGGCTTCCGCCACCTCTAACGTGTTGCCTACCGCATTTCCCAGCGGCACATCCATAGAGGTAATGAGTGCCGTCACCCGTCTGCCGCATCGACAGCCGATGTCCACCATTCCTTGTGCGAGTGCCTTGGCATCCTCGACGGTTTTCATAAACGCACCGCTGCCCACCTTGACATCTAACACAATGTTATGGGCACCTGCCGCCAGCTTTTTACTCATAATGCTGGAGGTAATCAGCGGCAAGCTGTCCACCGTTGCGGTAACGTCACGCAACGCATACAACAGCTTATCCGCAGGCGCCAGATTGCCACTCTGTCCAATCACCGCTATGCCGACCTTCTCCACCTGTGCGATAAACGCTTCAGGGGTCAAGGTGGTTGTATATCCTGCGATACTCTCCAGCTTATCCACCGTACCACCGGTATGTCCAAGACCGCGTCCGCTCATTTTGGCGATTTTACCGCCCATTGCCGCCGCCAACGGTGCGACGATCAGCGAGGTTTTATCTCCCACGCCGCCCGTGGAATGCTTATCCGCAGACAGTGTTCCAAACACGGATAAATCCACCGCATCCCCCGACTCCGCCATTTTTAAGGTCAGGGTTGCGGTTTCTTCTGGGGTCATCCCCTTAAAAAACACCGCCATACACAATGCGGATGCTTGATAATCGGGGATATGCCCCTTTGTATAGCCGTCCACAAAAAAGCCGATTTCTTCGGCGGTCAACACACCGCCGTCCCGCTTTTTGCGGATAATATCATACATATTCATTACGTTTCCTCCAACCGAAAACCACGTGGCAGCAAATCGCCAAGGGGAACGGTATCGATACGGCCGTCAGCACAAACAAGATACACCGGCATAGCAGGGTCGCAAAACTCACAAAGGGCTTGACGGCAAACACCGCAAGGTGTAATGTCGGTGTTCTCCCCCCGTCTGCCGCCTGCTATCGCCAACGCGGCAAAGGCACGCTCGCCTTCGCTCACCGCTTTGAGCAAGGCGACCCGCTCGGCACACACCGTCGGGGAAAACGCAGCATTTTCAATATTGCAACCCATATACACCTTGCCGTTTTCGGCAAGCAGTGCCGCCCCCACCGTAAACTGTGAATACGGTGCATAGGCATTGTCTCTCGCCTGCTGTGCTACAACACATAGCTGTTCTTTGTTCATTACACTTCTCCCAACATACTGTTTCCTACACACGCAAACGGCACATCTAACGCTGCTGCCACAGTAGCGGCAATATCCGCAAAGGTGTCACGGGTGCCGTAATTGCGGGGATACACACCGCCGCCAATCATCAGAAACGGGGTATATTCTCTCGTATGGTCAGTGCTGTCGTCACCGGGGTCACAGCCGTGGTCGGCGGTGATGATCAGCAGGTCATCCTCCTGCATCTCACTTAAAAACTGCGGCAGCCACTCGTCTACTGCGGCAATGGCAGCAGCATAGCCGTCTACATCCTGACGGTGACCGTACAGCATATCAAAATCCACAAGGTTAATAAATGCAAGCCCGCTAAACGGTTGCTTTTGCAAATCGAGGGTTACCTGCATCCCTTGTGCATTCCCTGCGGTGTGTATTGCACGGGTCACACCACGTCCTGCGAAAATATCTTCGATTTTACCGACCGCTATCACGTCTTTGCCTGCGTTTTTAATCGCATCAAGCACCGTTTCCTGCGGCGGCAAAAGTGAAAAGTCACGGCGACGGGGCGTACGCACGAAATCAGGTGCCGTACCCGTAAAGGGGCGTGCAATCACCCTGCCCACACCGTGTTTTCCCTGTAAAATGTCTCTCGCCTTACGGCAGTAGTCATACAAGGTTTCCACAGGCACAACATCCTCGTGTGCCGCAATCTGAAACACACTGTCAGCCGACGTATACACGATAAGATCGCCTGTTTTTATGTGTTGTTCACCGTAGTCGCGAATCACCGCCGTACCCGAATACGGTTTGTTGCACAAAACACCACGACCCGTGGCTTCTTTGAAAGCAGACAGCACCTCGTCCGGAAAACCGTCCGGATAAGTAGGCAACGGCTGCTTGGAAATAAGACCCGCAATTTCCCAATGACCGATGGTGGTGTCTTTGCCACGTGATGCTTCACGCATACGTGCGTGTGCCGCCAAGGGATACATGTGCGGCACCCCGTAGTCCACGCCGTCAATATTGAAAAGCCCTAATTTTGATAAGGTGTCGGCACGAAACGCAGGCGAGCTTACAATGCGTTTCAAGGTATTCGTACCCACGTCACCGAAATCTGCCGCATCGGGTGCGGCACCGATGCCGAACGAATCCAGCACCATTAAAAACACACGTTTTATCAACGGTTTTCCTCCCATGCTTTCGCAGTTTCCAAGCTCAAGGTCATCATTTCGGTAAAAGAGGTCTGCCGCTCTTCCGCAGGCAAGCTCTCGCCTGTCAGCAGGTGATCGGATACGGTAAGAATCGCCAACGCATTTTTACCTGCACGTGCGGCGGTCATATACAACGCCGCCGCTTCCATTTCTACCGCCAGCACACCCATTTTCGCAAAGCTCGGGGTGATTTTCAGTTGTTCGGGCAAGCCCTCTTCATCGTTATAGAAGGTGTCGGTGGATAAAATATTGCCCACCTTCACCGTCAGTCCCAACGCATCCGCCGCATCGGTGCAGGTTTTGAGCAACGGATAACTGCAAATCGGCGCATACGTCCCGTTCAAGTGGTATTTTGAAGCAAAGTTCGAATTGGTGGAGGCGCCCATGCCAAGCACGATATCCCGCACCTTCACGTCCTCTACCATACCGCCTGCCGAGCCGACACGGATGATATTTTCTACGCCAAATGCTTCGTACAGCTCATACGCATAAATACCGATAGACGGCATACCCATACCCGAAGCCATTACCGAGACAGGCACACCTTTATAGGTGCCGGTGTACCCTTGTACGCCACGAACGTTATTGACAAGACGTGGGTTTTCCAAAAAGTTTTCCGCAATAAACTGTGCCCGCAACGGATCGCCCGGCATTAACACGGTTTTCGCAAAGTCACCTTTGTTTGCTTTAATATGCGGGGTGGGAGTGAGCATCAATAGCCCTCCTTTGTATCGGTGTTTTTTAAGATTTTAATAATACGGCTGGTACCCAATCGGTCAGCACCGAGGGTCAGAAACACAGCGGCATCCTCAATGGATGCAATGCCGCCTGCCGCTTTGATTTTCTTGTCGGGGGACATATACCCTGCCATCAGTGCGATATCCTCTTTGGTCGCACCTCCGCCCGCAAAGCCGGTAGAGGTTTTGATAAAGTCGGCATCCGAAGCAGAAACCGTGCGACACAGCTCGATTTTCTCCTTCTCGGTCAACAGGCAGGTTTCAATAATTACCTTTAAGATATTACCGCCACAGGCGGCTTTGACCGCATTGATTTCTTCACGCACGGCATCAAAATTGCCCATTTTCACCATGCCGATATGAATCACCATATCGATTTCGTTCGCACCGTTTTTGATAGCATCGGCAGCTTCCGCCACCTTCACTGCGGTGGTAGTATACCCATTCGGGAAGCCGATTACCGTACATATCGCCAACTTATCTCCGACATATTCCTTCGCTTTTTTGACAAAAGCAGGCGGAATGCATACACTTGCTACCCCAAACCGTATCCCATCGTCACATACCGTCCGAATATCCTCCCACGTGGCAGCAGGATCTAACAGTGTATGGTCTACTTTTTTGACAATATCCGCAATATCCATTACCTTGCCTCCAGCATTTCTTTGATAACAGGTTGTATCACATTTGCCATTCTTTCAAAGCCGATATCGTTCGGGTGGGTAAGATCCACAAAGCACAAATCACGGTCGGGACCTTCTACCAAGGTTTCACCGTCGATAAACCACACATATTTGTCACCTGCGGCAACCGCATTCTCGTAGGTTGCACGAATGACGGCACGACGTTCACGGTTGACATCGCTATAGGTGGCTTTCGGCATAGACAGCATCAAAATCGGCAACGTGGGCTGCTTTTCACGGATACATTTGAAAAACAGCTCGTGGGTTTCTTTCAGATGCTCTGCAGTAGGGGCATTGTGGTCATAATCATACACCAGAGCTTTAATCGGCAAGGTGTTAATGTACGCCGCCATGGCAAGCTCGCCTTTTGCTCTGCCCGAAGTGCCAAAGTTATAGTAGTCCAGATCAAGATGACGGGAGATGCGTGCATTATACGCATTAAACACATTGCAGCAGCAGCCACCCTCGGTAATGGACGAGCCGTAATAAAGAATCGGACCGTAGGTATACGGCGTCGGTGCCTCCACCGTCGCTTCGTCGGGCACCGAAACCACCATCTCCGCCACAGCGGAATTGCGTGGGAACCACACGGTAACATCCTCCATACCCTCTGCCTTGCGGAAGGTGGCGGTGTTATCAAGCGTGTAATAATCCGCAGGAGAAACCAGTCCTGCAAACCGTGATGTTTTTCGGTCGCCAATCATCACCGCCACCGACTGCGCACCGAAAGCGGACATACCCATATCGGGACGCATCCGTTTTAACACCACCCGCACCGTAATTTCGGTGGCATCGGTTCTGAAGCACAACCGTGCGCCGGGTGTGTTTCAGCAAGCGGCCGAATACTTTCTATCTCTTGTAACAATGTCTCCGGGAAACGACGCAGCTCGCCCGTTTGCTCGAAAAACGGTACACCGAACACTTTCAGCGGTGCATCTGTATGGCAATAGCTTTTCATGGTAATTGCCCCCTTTTTCTTATTTCCACTATACCATTATTTCCTCGTTTTTTCAACTGCGTTTGCGTATAATTTACACTTCGTTTTAATACATTTCACCGTGAGGTGTGGAAAATGGATATCGGCATTGTGATTATATATCTTTTTCTGCTGGTTGGCATCGGGCTTTTGGGCGGCAGACAGGTAAAAACCGCAGAGGGCTTTACCGCCACAGATAAAACCTACGGTGCACCCGTGATTTTTATGAGTATGGCAGCTTCTTTTATCGGTGGCGGTTTTTCCGCAGGCAATGCCGCTTACAGCTTTGAAAACGGTATCGGTATGACGGTGGCCCTGCTCGGCTTCAGCATTGCCACCATACTGACGGGGCGGTATCTTACAGGCGGTATTGCACGCTTTTCGGGTGCCGCTTCGGTCGGGGACATTATGGCCCGTGCATACGGCCGCCACGCAGGTATCATCACGGGGGTTTTCTCGTTTATAATGTCTGCGGGGGTGGTTGGTGCACAGATAGAGGGAATGGGCGGCATTTTACATACACTTCTCAACATCCACCCTACCGCAGGGGTGTTGCTCGGTGTTGCGGTGGTGCTGCTGTACTCCACTGTCGGCGGTTTGTGCTCGGTCATTGCCGCAGACGTTGTGCAGTTTATCTTGTTGGCGGTTGGCATGCCGCTACTGCTCGTTTGTGCCGTCTTATCGGCAGGCGGTGTCGGTGCGGTGGTTGAGGCAACCCCAAAGACGTTGTTCAACCCCTTAAATAACTGCACCGTTTCTTCACTCCTATCCCTTGCTGCTACCTTTGCCTTCGGGGAACTGTTGGCACCGCCGTACACACAGCGTTTGCTGATTGGCAAGGACTTAAAAGCCGCCGCCCGTGGCACCGTTGCCGGCGGTGTGTTTTCCATACCCTTCTTTCTGATCACCTTTTTTATAGGACTTGTCGCACGCGCGCTTTGTGTCACCTCCACCTCGGCCGATGCCATGCCTGCACTGATCAATGCGGTGTTGCCGACAGGGGTACGTGGTATTGTTATGGCTTCATTGGTATCTATGCTGTTGTCTGCCGCCGACGGCTTTTTGAACGGTGCCGCAGTTGGTCTTGTACACGACGCTTTGCGTCCTGTCGGCGTGGTATCTGCACACAACGAATTGAGAGCCCTGCGGCTCACCAACCTGCTGACAGGTGTTACCGCCACCGCTGCAGCATTGCTGTTACCCGATATTTTTTTGATTTTGAAGCTCGCTTATACCTTTTGGTGTCCGGTGATTGTGCCGCCGCTTACCTTCGCCCTGCTTAGCAAGCCGACGCCGCCGCACGCTTTTCGCACAGGGCTTGCGGGCGGCTTTTTTGTCACCTTTTGTTGGGAGCTTTTGCTGGGAAGTCCGTTTGGGATAGCGGGTGCGCCACTCGGCATGGTGATAAACTTTTTGTTACTCTCCATCCTCACGAAAAAGGAGGAAAGGGCAAAGATTTTAGTGCGGTTATAACCGTATCGCAGGGACTTTTCGGACACAAAAAAACCGCCCCGTGATATTCACGGGGCGGTTTTTTACACTTTTATTTGGGCATCGAGCCTTTGGACAAGAAATCGCCCATATCGAAATCGACTTCGTGGTCATCCGCAATCGCAGCATCCACGCTAACGGATACAACGTCCATTTCAGGAGCTTCGTAGTTCATCTCGTTATCCTCCCTTATGCCAAAAGGCATATTCTTCTTTTGGAAAATGACTTCCAGGACGCCAAAGCATACAAGCGAAACGTAATTCTTGGAAAAAAATTAACGTTTGGAGAACTGGGGAGCGCGACGAGCGCCTTTCAAGCCGTATTTCTTTCTTTCCTTCATACGCGGATCGCGGGTGAGGAAGCCGGCTTTTTTCAGCTCGGAGCGAAGTTCTTCGCTGTTGTACTGCAGCAGAGCACGGGAAACACCGTGACGGATAGCGCCCGCCTGGCCGGTAACACCGCCGCCTGCTACACGGCATTCAATGTCAAATTTTTCAGTAAGACCGGTGAGCTCGAGGGGCTGACGCACGATGAGCTTCAAGGTCTCGAGGCCAAAGTAATCGTCGATGTCACGATCATTGATGGTCACTTTACCGGTGCCCTGGTACAAACGAACACGGGCAACGGATTTCTTTCTTCTGCCGGTACCGTAGAAATACGGTCTCTTATTGTAATCCATAATTCACTAACCCCTTCCTTAAAATTCACGTGCGACAGGTTTCTGCGCAGCGTGTGCGTGCTCACCGTCAGCATAG
>JAZNXY010000066.1:0-3712 GCA_045594105.1 Acutalibacteraceae bacterium
CAATGGCGGTTGCTTGAGCAAGGGAAACTGACACGCGAACGGGTGAAAGAACGGCGATATGAATTGTTGTTTCACGAATTCAATATGGATATTTCACCGGTATTGGCTGCACGTACATACGAGAAAAACTTAAGTATCGGCCATTATTTTATTGACGGTGCAGAGGAACTGTTACAGACGTTGTTCCGTGATTATCGCTTGTTTTTGGTATCCAACGGCTCTACCGATATTCAAAGAAGCCGAATTGATTCGTCGAATATTCACTTGTATTTTGAAAAGATGTTTATTTCCGAAGAAGTTGGTTTTAACAAACCCGACGTGCGCTTCTTTGATGCAGTTTTCGCCGAGATCCCCGATTTTGACAAGGAGCGTGCCGTTGTTATAGGGGATAGCATCTCCTCGGACATAAAAGGCGGTAAAAATGCCGGTATTACCACCGTTTGGTTCAATCCAAAAGGTGTAAAGGCACCTGCTGATACACTACCCGATTATACCGTCACCCATTTATACGAATTACCTGCCCTTCTCGCGCGGATATGAACAAAGCACGGTGTGTCTCTGACACACCGTGCTTTGTTGTGTATACTTTTTATAAGCCGTCTTGCTTTTTTCGAAAAAATGTTGTATGGTATATAAGAAATGAGGTGGGTAAATGGTACTCAACAATTGCCTTATCGCAGGAAAACTTTGGACTTTGATTTTAGAAAACGGCAAAATCGCCGCTATTACGGGTACACCTGTAGCCGGCGGCGTGGACGTTGGCGAAAAACGTGTGATCCCCGGCCTTGTGGACGTACATACCCACGGTATGTTCGGACACGATACGATGGATGCGGATTTTGAGACGTTGTGCCGTATGTATGCCAATTTCGGTACAACCTCCTTTTTGCCGACCACGATGACAATGGGGTATGATGATTTACAGCGGGTAACCGACGCAAAAACCGATTTTCCCGGTGCGGAGATTTTGGGTTTCCACTTTGAAGGCCCGTTTATTGCACAATCGCAAAAAGGCGCACAAGACCCTGGCAATATTAAGAAGCCCTGCTTTGAGGATTTATCTCGATTCAAGAATATCCGTATGATAACGGTCGCTCCCGAAGAAGAGGGGAGTGAGGCGTTTATCCGCCGTGCATCTGAGGATATGGTAGTGTCGCTCGGCCATACCGATTGTGATTACGAAACCGCATTGGCGGCTTTTGATTGGGGTGCGAATTGTCTGACTCACACCTATAATGCGATGCCGCCGTTTCATCACCGAGCACCGGGTCCTGTTGGTGCTGCATTTGACCGTAATATGTATGTGCAGGTGATTTGTGATGGTTTCCACGTGCTGCCACCTGTCATGCTCGCAACCTACAAAATGTTCGGGCCTGACCGCATGGTGATGATCAGTGACAGCATCCGTCCTGCAGGGTTGCCTGACGGTATTTACGAGGCAGGCGGTCTCGCCATTGAAAAACGAGATGGTGTTGCACGTATTGCGGGAAGTAATACAGTGGCAGGCAGCTCGTCAACCTTATGGGATTGTGTGTGTACCGCTGTCAAAAGTGGTATTCCGTTTGACGATGCGGTGCAGATGGCAACCGCTACGCCTGCCGCACTGATCGGTGCAACGAAAAAAGGACGCATTGCCGTTGGCTGTGATGCCGATTTACTGATCATTAACGAGGATATGACCATAGATACAGTGATTCTGCACGGTCAAGTGTGGAATGGATAGTGCCATATCATATTTTATGTGTTTAGGCAAGCTAACGAGGAATCGCATCGTGCCCTTGATGCTATAAACGAAAACACACCGCAGTCAAGCAGCGGTGTGTTTTTTATTATTCTCTGTAACCCAAGGTGCCGTTGTTGGCGGCAGTAAGATAGGCATTGATAAATCCGTCAAGGTCACCGTCCATTACCGCATTGATGTTACCCATTTCGTAACCTGTACGGTGGTCTTTCACCAGGGTGTACGGCATAAAGACGTAGGAGCGGATTTGGCTGCCCCAGGCAATCTGTGCCTGTGCGCCCTTGATGTCTTCGATGCGGTCCAAGTGTTCACGCTCTTTGATTTCCACCAATTTGGATTTGAGCATATCCATTGCCTTGTCTCTGTTCTGGAACTGGCTGCGTTCGTTCTGACACGCAACCACGATACCTGTCGGAATGTGAGTCAAACGTACAGCAGAGGAGGTTTTGTTGATGTGCTGACCACCTGCACCGGAAGCACGGAACACGTCCATTTTGATGTCTTCGGGACGGATTTCGATTTGTACGGTGTTGTCCAGCTCGGGAATGACTTCAATAGCGGAGAAAGAGGTGTGGCGCCTGCCGGAAGAGTCGAAGGGGGAGACACGCACCAAACGGTGTACGCCGGCTTCGCTTTTCAAATAGCCGTAGGCATTTTCACCGATGATTTCGATAGATGCGCTTTTAAGACCGGCATCGTCACCGTCGAGATAGTCGAGGATTTTGTATTGGAAACCGTGTGTTTCTGCCCAACGGGTGTACATACGGTACAGCATTTCCGCCCAGTCCTGTGCCTCGGTGCCGCCTGCACCTGCATGGAAGGTCATAATGGCGTTTTTACCGTCATATTCGCCCGAAAGAAGGGTGGAAAGACGCTGCTTTTCCATGGATTTTTCGATTTTCTCTACCGCTTCCACGCATTCATCCAGCAAGGAAAGATCTTCTGCTTCGTTGGCGAGTTCAATGAGGGTCAAGGTATCCTCGTGGTCGATGAGCAGCTGTTTGTAAGCAGAAATTTTATCTTTGAGGTTTGCGGTACGTTGGCTGATTTTTTGTGCCTCATCCATATCGTCCCAGAATCCCGGGGCGGCGGCTTTGGCCTCCAGCTCGTCTACTTCACGTTCTAACTGTGCAAGACCGATAGCACCTCCGAGCTCCTTAATGCCCGGCAACAGGCCTTCCAGTCGTAATCTCAGTTCTTCAAATTGCAGCATAGTTAAATACTCCCTTTCATTACTGCACCATTATACAAAAACTATTGTAACTTGTAAAGGGAAAAATATATTTTTTATTTTTCTCTTGACTATTTAGGTATAAAATGGTATACTTCCTTCTGCATGTGCGAACATGCTATCCTTGCTCTGCTCAAGGAAGCAGGGCCATTAGTCCGTAAGGAGGTGCAACAACTATGCCCACAGTAAAAGGTTCCTATGAGGCGGTCCTCATTTTCTCCACGAAAGTAGGGGAAGAAGGCGTTGCTGCGATCAAGGAGAAGTTTCAGACTTTGATCGAGCAGAACGCGGAAATCGGCGAGGTCGACGCTTGGGGTGTACGCAAACTCGCGTACCTCATCAATGACGAAGCAGAAGGCGATTACGTTCTTTACAACTTCGTAAGCGGCCCCGAATTCCCGGCGGAACTCGAACGTGTCGCAAGAATTACCGACGGCGTTCTCCGTTCCATGGTTATCCGCAAAGACGTGTAAGGAGGATTTTAAGAGATGAATGTGATTTGTCTTATGGGCCGCTTGGTAGCGGATCCCGAATTGAAATCCACCCAAAACGGCGTTAACGTAACGAGTTTTTGTGTTGCTGTTGACCGCGCTTATCAGCCGAAAGGCCAAGAGCGTCAGAGCGACTTTATCAACTGTGTTGCGTGGCGCGGCACTGCGGAGTTCATTACGCGTTTCTTCCGTAAGGGACAGCGTATTGCTCTGCAAGGTTCCTTGCAGAGCCGCAACTACACCGACAGA
>JAZNXY010000067.1:0-10439 GCA_045594105.1 Acutalibacteraceae bacterium
CGGATGATAACATTTATACATTGTGTGATAAATACAACCTTGAACCAGAGCAAACCACGGTTATAAAAGAAAAACTTGCGCGCTTAGGATTACTTCAAAGCAAAAACGATGAATACCGCGACCAAAATATTGATTATGTCGTCGACTATCTGTTAAAAGTTGAACAAGACAACAAGAAAAGCAAGCCAAAAGGTGTAAGTATCTCAAAAACAAAAATAAACAAAACAAAACGTTCCGATTCATTCCATATCACCGGTTTAGGAAGAACATATTTGCGTGTGATTTCTGATTAAACACTGTTCACAATAATTTATCAATTGCCGCGTCTACTTATAATAGGCGCGGTGATTTCGTTTTTCGGGAGACTTGACTTTTGAAAAATTTTGAGCATCTTTATTAAACCAAGCCGCAAGGCTAATATTTTGAAAGAGGTGCTTTTATGAAAATCCAAAAGCCATTGCCGGGAATGACCCCCGAAGAAACCGAAAGACAGCTCCATTATATGAACGCTATCATTATGTTCAAGATGGTGCACTCCCGTGGTATCATCAATGAAAAGGAACTGCATTTGTGCAAAGAGGAGATGCTGAAAAAGTACAAACCGCCCCTTGATCCGTACAAAGACGAGGTGTAAAATGGCTCAAAAAGTACGTTTGCACCCCCTTGGGTCAAAAAACAGCCATTTTGCACCCAGCAACCCCGAAAATCAAGCAAAATGCACCCCCGCCTAAATTTTGTATCAAAATTAGGCGGTATCTTCATGAAAAAAGAGAAGGCATATGCTTTCTCTTTTTTTATTTTCCTCGTTGGTGGGTGCGAGATTGCGGTCTCTTGAACCCGAGAGGGTTTGCGCGGTAAAGAAAACAGTCCGGTGGACTGTTTTTCAGCGCAAAGCGGCGAGACGGGCACCAAACGCTGTGCGTTTGGTCGCTCGAGCCAGTAGTATGCGAAGGCGTAGCCTGACCAGACGGCAAGAGGCCGCAGGTTCGACTCCTGTCACTCGGACCAAATAAAAGAGGGTAGGCAAGTGAACTGCTCCAATTTGTGCGGACAGCACAAAAAAGACCCCTGTGGTAGGAAAGATTAAATTTTAAGCAACAAACTGACTTCGTTTTTCCAGCGGAGTCAGTTTTGTTTTTAACTGGATGCGCTGATGGTTGTAGAAATGCATGTATTCATCAATGAGGCGACGAGCCTCGGCAAAAGTTTGCAATTTCACCCGATGAATACACTCTGTTTTGAGAATAGAGAAGAAATTTTCTGCCAAAGCATTGTCATATGGATTCCCACGTCTTGACATTGACGGCGTAATGCCGTAAGATTGAGTTAGCTTGAAATATGCTTGTGATGTGTATTGAAAGCCTTGGTCACTGTGGAGCTGCAACTCTGCAGTGACTTTTTCTTTTTTCTTGGCGGCTCGGATGGTACTCAAAACGAGGTTGGTGTTTTGCTCGGTACTGGTCTTGTAGGTAATAATGCTGTTGTCATACAAATCTCTGATGACCGACAAATACAGAAAGCCTTGTTTAGTAGGGATATAGGAAATATCTGTTACCCATTTCTGATTTGGCTTTGTGGCAGAAAAATCACGATTGAGTAGATTGGGATATCGATGAAGACACTCCCCATATTTGCGATATTTCTTTCTCCTAACCACCGATAATAGGCCGTATTTCTGCATAACGCTAAGCACGGTCTTAGGATTGCGATGGATACCGTTCCTCTCCAACCAAATATGTACTCTGCGATACCCATAGGTTTTTCCGCACTTTTCTTGACATTCTCGTATCTTCTCTGCCAACGGCATATCCTTTGCAGGGATATCCATTCGTTTAATGTAATCGTAATATCCACTACGAGAAACATTAAAAAATCGGCACATTTCGCTAACGGAATATTGCTCTCTGTGGCGAAAGATTACCATATATTTAACTTTTGGCTTCACATCCTTTCGGTGAGCGAGAGAAAATCCCGCAACAACTCATTTTCCATTTTTAGTCGCTTGTTTTCATATTTGTACTCTTGCAAAGTTTTTGCCGGTTTACGACCTCGAAATCTTGGCAAACCTTGGATTTCTTTTTGCCGCTCTCGATACAATAGATTTTTGATTACCTCTTTGTCTGCCAATCCTAACTCTCGGGCGATTTCTTCATGTGTTTTTCCTTGCCCAATCTTCTGTTGAATTATCGGCAACAGTTCACTTACTTTTTCGTATTTTCTTGACATAACAAAACCTCCTATGGTACTTCTTTCATTCTACCATAGGAGGTCTTTTTTTCTATTGTCCGTTTTTACCGGACTGTTCATTTTGTGTATCTTCTCTTTTTTTCTCTCTATGCACACCTACCGCGTAGACTGTGGCCTTTATCGTATTATTCTGCTATCATCCACAGGAAGGATACGCCGCTCATTTTTGCTTTTTCGCCTTTGACTGTGATATTGTTGGAAGCTATCACTTTGCCGTTCGCGGGCACCTCGATGTCATACGTGCGGTCAGAGGGATTCACGGCACACAGGAAGGTTTTGCCGTTTTCGGTGCGTTTAAACACCAAAGGATAGGTATTGTTGACCAATTCAAACGTTGCTTGGGCAGTGAAGTCCGCAAGATGCTCCCTTTTTGCTGTCACCAAAGCTTTTACCGTGTTCAGCAGGGAATGCGCATCTTGTTCCTGTACTTCACAGTTAACGGTGGTGTAGTTTTCGTTAATGGGCAGGTAGGTTTCACCGTCGGTTTCGCTGAAGCCTGCGTTTTTGCCTGCGCTCCATTGCATCGGGGTGCGTGCGCCTGTACGGCAGTAGCCGCCGTCCTTAGTTTTTAGGTTGGTGTACGGCATACCGATTTCATCACCGTAATAAATCAGCGGTACGTTGGGCAGGGCCAGGTTAAAGGCAAAGACGGTTTTCAAATCGTCTTGGTCACGGCCCATGGCAATACGCGGCAGGTCGTGATTGCCCGTTACGACAGAAATATAGCCCTTTTCTTTGACGGCTTCCAGATTTTCAAGGAAGTAGTCAAAGAAATGCTCCGCAGAACCCTTGCCTGCTTTGCGGAAGAAGCTGTCCCCGTCGCTGTTGATAACATTCATACCCGATTCCTTACGGAACAACATATTGTAACCGTCAAACCAGCAATGGGTCAAAAAGTCGATGTCAAAACTGCCGTTGGTGACGGCGTATTTCGGCTGACCCCATTCGGAAACGAAGATAGCCTCCGGATATTCTTCGCGCACTTTGCCAAAGATCTTGGTCCATACCTCGCAGGAATATTTGCCGTCTATGTCATCTTTGACGATGCTGTTGGCAAGGTCTACACGGAAGCCGTCAACACCTAAGCGCATATAGAATTTGATGATGTCAATCACTTCTTCGTGCAGTTTTAAGCACGGCTCGTCGGTATATACATTCTGCCACGGTTGTGTTTTCTGTGCGAAACCGAAGTTTAAGGACGGCTGAAAACAGAAGAAGTTAATGAGATAGTTGCCGTTGCGTTCGCAGTTTCCCGTCATATGCTTGTAAGGACACCAGTTGAACACATCATCACTCCATACGTAGTAATCGGAGTACTCGTTGCGTTCATGCTTGGAAGATTCTATAAACCATTTGTGCTGGTCGGAGGTGTGCCCTACTACTAAGTCAAATAACACCTTCATACCTAACGAATGGGCTTTTTCGGTCAGCTTGATAACATCCTGAAATGAACCAAACTTTTCGTCGATTTGATAGTAATCCTGCACGTCGTAACCACCGTCTCTGAATGGCGATTTGAATACGGGATTTATCCATACGATATCCGCAAACTGCTTGATGTACTCCAGCTTCTGCGTGATACCTTTCAGGTCGCCGATGCCGTCGCCGTTACTGTCGTAAAAGGATGTGGGATACACATTGTAAATGATGGAATTGCTTAGTTTTTTGTTCATATGGCACCTCCGCGCGTATTATTTGCGCTTTTATTATATTATACAGAATAATCGTACCACGCAGCACGGCTTCAAACAAGGGACAAATTTTACTTTCTATAACATAAAACACACCTTTTACTTTTTAGGTATGATTTTCGACTGCAAATAACGTCTCGTGTTATGGAAAGCAAGGCAAAAACTCTATCTTCCATAGACTTGACGGGTGAGGAGGGCTTCTGTTATAATAAAAACAATTCTATGATTAGGGGATAGGTTTATGCTTATCAGTACGTTACCGAAAACAGACGCCGAGAGAGCGGTCATCGCACGCGCTAAGCAGCTGACGGACGTTCGTTGGACACCGATTGCAGACGTGCCGATATATCACAAGAAGGAAGATGTATATACCGTGTTCCCGAAAGGTGTTGAAGTGGTGGGCCTGCCGTATTCGTCGGTGGAACGCACCGATAGGTTTATTCCCGAAAACGTCTCCTTTGAATCGTTTTTATCCGCTGTGGCCAATCCGCACAGCAAACTGTATATGGCAGGTCACGGACAGGTTTGCCGCGCTAATTTCGGCATCGTGTGCAACAGTTTTGTGCGGTATGCGTTTGGTATTCCGTATCGTGTGCCGACGGCTTTGTGGTTTGCGGTGCCGGGTATGCGCAAGATTGCGGAAAAAGAGGAATATGCAGCTGAAGATATCCGCCTTTGTGACATTTTACACGCATTTAATGACGGGCGCAACCACGTAGCGCTCATTACCGATATTTTGCGTGATGAAAACGGTGAAATCCAAGAAATCGAAGTGTCTGAAGCAGTGTCTCCCTCCTGTAAACGCATGCGATATACGGTGGAAGCGTATTTTGAACATTTTCGTGTGTTCGGCTTGTGCCGTTACGACTTTCTGGAGGATGTGCCGCTGTTTGACGAGGAGACAGACTGCATTTTTGACAGCGGTATAGATAAAAAACTGCCTAAAATCACAGTAGACAACGGCAACCGTTCTAATTATCTGTTGGGTGATGAGGTTATTTTGTCGGTGTTTGCAGATACTACCGACGTGGTGGAATTGGTAAAAGACGGCGCGACGGTACGTACCATTCACATTGATAAACACGCGTTTATGCCGCTGACCCTTGACCGCGGTTACTACGTGGCGCGTCTGAAAAATGACGGTGCGAAGGTAGAGTTTGCGGTGGTGGGAGCTACTATGTCTTGCACAGTGGAAAACGGGAAGGTCACTATTACCGCTGATCCGTGTGATGCAGAAAGCAAGATTACCCATGCCGAGTTCCGCAAAGCAGGTGACGGTGTGGCGGCAATGTCGCAGTTTTTGATTTTGACCGCTGAAGAACAGAAAACAGGTGTGTTTACACGTGTTATTCCTGCGGATGCCGAGAACTTTAAGGTGTATTTCAAAAATCGTTACGGCACGTGGACACACCCGATGACCAAGATTTAAGAAGGAATGATTTTGTGGCGAAGATTTATAATTCGGTAACCGAATTGATTGGCGGTACACCGCTGTTGAGACTGACACATATCGAAAAAGCACTCGGCTTACAGGCACGCTTGCTTGCCAAGCTCGAAAAATACAACCCTGCAGGGTCGGCAAAAGACCGTGTGGCACTGGAAATGATTGAAGATGCCGAAAAAAGAGGCGTTCTGAAGGAGGGTTCGGTGATTATTGAGCCGACCTCGGGCAATACGGGTATCGGCCTGGCGGCAGTGGCTGCTGTGAGCGGGTATCGTACCGTTATTGTGATGCCCGACACCATGTCCGAAGAACGACGGATGCTGATTGCCGCATACGGTGCACAACTGGTGTTGACCGACGGCAAGCTGGGTATGCAGGGTGCTATTGACAAAGCAGAGGCGTTGGCAAAAGAGATCCCCGACAGCTTTATAGCGGGACAATTTGTAAATCCTGCGAATGCGGCGGCACATTATAAAACAACAGGTCCCGAAATCTACGCAGACACCGACGGCAAGGTGGATGTTTTCGTCGCAGGTGTCGGTACGGGCGGTACAGTGACAGGCGTCGGCAAATACTTGAAAGAGAAAAACGGAAACGTCAAGATTGTCGGCGTAGAACCGAGCGGTTCTCCTGTACTGTCAGGGGGCAAGGCGGGCGCACACGGACTGCAGGGCATCGGTGCAGGGTTTGTACCCGACGTGTTGGAAACGGAAGTCTTGGACGAGGTGATAACCGTCGCTGAGCAGGAAGCATATGCTGCGGGGAAGACACTTGCCAAAACCGAAGGCATTTTGGCGGGTATTTCATCGGGTGCGGCACTGCATGCTGCCATAGCGGTGGCAAGCCGTGCCGAGAACAAGGACAAAACGGTGGTGGTGCTGTTGCCCGATACGGGGGACAGATATTTGTCCACGCCGCTGTTTAAAGAATAAACACAGATAGCCCTGTGCTGTATGGCACGGGGCTTTTTTTATTTCTACCGAACGTTTTTTCAACTCTACTGTGAGGAGAGTTGCAGTAGAGCCGGACAAAATAAGTGTAGGTTGTGTTTTTTTGGAGGCGGTTGTATAGTGCTAACGAAAGGTTGTGACAAGATGCAACGCACAAAACTAAAGGACAGAAAATTACCGGATTACACACGCGGAGAAGAGATCTTTAATATGGTGTCTCATATCGTGGGCGGCGGTTTCGGGGTGTTTGCACTTGCCACCTGCGTGATTGTTGCCGCCTTACACCGCAATGTGTGGGGTGTGGTGGGCAGTGCCATTTACGGTGCTGCATTGATTTTGCTGTACACGATGTCCAGCGTGTACCATGGCTTACACCCGAATCTCGGCAAAAAGGTGATGCAGGTATTAGACCACTGCACCATTTACTTTTTAATAGCAGGCACCTATACGCCGATTTTGTTTTGCTCGATCCGTGCGGTGTCGCCTGCACTTGCATGGACGGTGTTCGGTATTGAATGGGGGTGTGCCGCACTCGGTATTGTGTTCACTGCCATAGATTTGAAAAAGTATGGCGTGCTTTCGATGATTTGTTACATTGGTATGGGTTGGTGCATTATTATGGCAGGAAAAACTGCGGTCCAAGCCATTTCCACGCAGGGCTTTTGGTGGCTGTTGGCAGGCGGCATTGCATACACTATCGGTGCGGTGCTGTACGGTGTAGGGGTCAAGGTGCGGTATATGCACTCGGTGTTTCATTTGTTTGTACTGCTGGGCAGCATTTTGCAATACGTGTGTATTATCGGGTTTGTCATTTGACTTATCTGCGTTTTTGTGATACCCTTTAGGCGAAAAAAGGGGGGAGTACGGTGGATATTGTCACGGTGATGCTACTGATATTGGTTGGCTTTGGTGCAGGATTTGTACAACGTGTCAGCGGTTTTGGATTGGGCATTTTTGCGATGATGTTTTTGCCGCATTTTCTGCCTTCACAAACGGCAGCGGTAGTGATTTCCAATTTATTTTCCTGTGGTACGACCACCTATAATACGTTGTACTACCGTAAGGACATTGCACTGAAAACAGCGATACCGATGTTACTTGCGGCAGCAGTATGTATTCCACCTGCCGTATACTGTGCGAAATGGGTGGCGGGAGATTTGTTTTCTCGCTTGCTTGGCGGTATTTTGATAGTTCTCAGTGTGTACTTTTTATTTTTCAGTCAAAAAATTACCATTCGCCCCACGGTGCCTAACGGGATTTTGTCAGGTGCACTCGGTGGAGTGCTCGGCGGACTGTTTTCAACAGGTGGACCGCCTGCGGTGCTGTATCTTTCTAACGCCGCCCCTACACCTGCCGTATATTTTGCTACCATACAGTTTTATTTTTGTGTGACCAACCTGTATACGGTGGCGACCCGTGCGGTAAATGGCGATATTTCTCTTGTCATATTGGGATATGCGGCTATCGGCTTTTTGGGTTGTATGGCCGGCGACCTTATTGGACGGTGTCTTTTCCGAAAATTAAACGCAGAACGGCTAAAACGTATTATTTATATCGGCATGATTTTAAGCGGATTGGTGATGATTTTGTAATCGTCGCCAATCCGCTTTTTCGTAGTATTACACGTATAAAAAAGCTGTCCCGTGCTGTTTTTACAGAACGGGACAGCTTTTATGAAATTATGTTTCGGCGGCTTGTTTTGCATTTTTTATATATTGACGCGGCGAGCATCCAAATTTCTTCTTAAACATCTTAGAAAAATTGTAGATATCGGTGTCGTCGCTGCACCATGCCTGCGGCATATAATAATGCATGCCGGGGTCAAAGCGTGCACCGCCCGAGCTGCAGCTTTCAAACAGAACGTTGGGGAAGCGGGAGGTAAGCGTTTCTAATACACGGTAAAGGCCCAATATATATCTGTGATACAGTTCGCCTTGATGCTCTGCATCCAAAAGGGCAGAGCCGATGTTGGTCATATTGCGGTTGTAGTCCCATTTAACATACTCAATGTTCGCAGATTCGAGGATTTTGCTGACGCTGTCGATAATGAAATCACAAACATCGTCACGGGACAGGTCCAGCATCAACTGCTGACGTGTTTCGGTGCTTTCTCTGCCGGGAACATGGATACACCAATCGGGATGTGCACGGTAGCAATCACTGTGTACCGATACCATTTCGGGCTCAAACCACAAGCCGAACTTCATACCGAGCGCATTGATACGGTCGGCAAGGTCTGCAAGCGTACCTTGTAGTTTATCGGTATTTACAACCCAGTCACCAAGTGCACGGTGGTCATCAAAGCGGTTGCCAAACCAACCGTCATCCAGTACCATCAGTTCTACGCCGACCGACGCTGCTTTTTCGGCAATCGCCACGATTTTGTCGGCAGTAAAGTTCATATAGGTGGCTTCCCAGTTGTTGATCAGCACATACCGTTCAATATCACGGAACTTGCCACGGCACAAGCGGGTGCGGTACAGCTTGTGATAAATGCGGGACATGCCGCCTAAACCCTTGTCGGAGTATACGAGCACCGCTTCGGGACCATAGAAGGTGTCGCCCGGCTCTAAAATATGTTCAAAATCAAAGGGGTTAATACCGATAAAGGCACGTGCAGTGTCATACGGGTCTAATTCGACGCCGGCGGTAAAGTTACCGCTGTACACAAGGTTAAAGCCGTATACTTCGCCGTGTGCCTCGGAAGCACCGTGCTCTGCCAACGCAAAGAAGGGATTATGCTGGCAGGAGCTGGCGCCACGGGTACTGTCTACAAGCTGTGTGCCGCAGAAAATCGGATTTCTCTGCGGATGACGTTCTCTTGCCCGGGCACCAGGCAGGTGAATGAAGTCAAAATCTTTTCTGCGAAAGTCAACCGATGCAGACAGCAGACGGCGTAAGCGGATTTTATCGTTGCCGCCGTTTATAACACGTGCCGAGCGGGTGATAACGTCTAAATCTTCGAAAACACTGTAGGATAAGACGACCTCCATGCCGGTCAGTGCATCTTTCAAGGTGAGCTCTAAGGTCTGTGCCTCGTCTTCGGTCTCGACATAGGTAGCAGGCATACCGGGAATCGGCTTTTTGCCGCTGAATATTTCGTGTGAAACGTAACGCAACTGTGTTACTCTCGAGCCGTCGGAATACTGAGCGTGCAGAGCAGGGTTGCGCATATCGGTGTTGCCGAAGGTGGGAAATTCCTGCGGTAATACGTCGTTGGAAAAGTTGAGACCTTTTATGTCACAGGCGGACATGGAACGGGTGGTACGCTTGGACAGGAGAATAAAGGTCTCAGCATCTGTAATCGGTGTATTGATACGTTTGCCCCAATACAGATGCAAAAAAACGCATCGTTTACAAAAGCGAAAACGTAACTTGTATTTTTGGATCTCAAATGAAAGAGCTTTTGTTGTTCATCAAAGAAAATCATATGCCATCTCGTCAGGATGATATAGTGCAGTATGTATATCTGCAAAAACAAATTCATTATATCAAAAAGCGAGGGATAACGCAAGAGAAAAAAGGAATCTTCATTTGTTATTTTGCATAGGTAGTTGTCAAAATGTTGTTTTCCGAACGGTATTTGTAGCTTTGAGAAAAAGGCAGATATTGCGGGGGAGGGGCTATTCACACAATATGGCTGATTATTAAAAAAGGAATCTGCCAAATATCAGAACTTTAAAAATCTGCTGATTTTAGCATTGCTTTTTTTGAAATGTGATGTTATGCTGAACAAAGAAGGTGCCGTGTGCACTTTCTTTCGGCTACTTACTTAAGGTGGCGATACGGGTGAGGAGGATACCTTTGGAGAAGATTTGGCGTGCTGTTAAGCAGTTTGACTTGCAGACGGATGCGAGCGGTTGCAGTCCATACGGAAACGGGCATATTAACGCTACCTTTCTCGTTATATGTCCCGGGAAGGACAATACAACAAAAAGATACATAATGCAGGCGGTCAACACCCGCATTTTTAAGGAACCGATGCAGGTAATCACAAATATAGAAAAGGTTACAGAGTTCTTAAAAACAAAAGTAGATGATCCACGTGGTATTTTACGGATGGTGGCTACGAAAGACGGCAAGAAGTGCTATTTTGACGGTGGCTAC
>JAZNXY010000068.1:0-3421 GCA_045594105.1 Acutalibacteraceae bacterium
GCACGATGAAGAGGATACAGAATTCTCCGAACACGAATCGTTACTTATTACCCCGCCGAATGAAGAGCGGGAGACGGTGATCCACACCAAAGAAGGGGAGTCTGAAGACTTCCAAACCTATAAGAGCACCACCGAAACCTACGTGAGCACGCCCAAAGATACCACCGCCTTTACGGTATCCAATGCAGCGGGCTCCCGTCGTCAGATTATATTGGCTTTGGGTGTTGCGGCAGCGGACGTGGCGGTCGACGGCGAAAAACTGACCCGTTTGCAATACACGCCCGACTATTATAACGAAGAGTACGGCTATCACGTGGATCTTTCCGGCATGACCACCATCTACGTACCTGCGGGATGGAAAGAACTGACCGTTACCAAAGGTGAGGCTGGTTATACTGCGCATGCCGCATCCGAAGACAATGAAGTGGGTATGTACCGTATGTTTGACGGCGACGTTACTACTGCGTATGCGCTTTCCCCCGGCGATAGCAAGTGGAAAATGTATTTGAAGGATGATACAGTGCAGACCATTGGCCGTATCGAAGTGAAATGGACTGCGGGTTTCCTGCAGAGTTATGACATTGAATATTCTGCTGACAGCGGTGTTACTTGGGAGCTCCTTTTACCGGAAGACGAAGAGGAACATACTGTGTCTGCAGGTGGCGGCGGCATTGATATCCTGGAATTCGCCCCTGTAAAGGCGAACTGTCTGCGTATCGTTAAGGTTAAAACAGGTGACGTTACCGCGCAACCCGGCATTTATGAGCTTAATGTTTTTGCACCGGATGATTTTGAGGCACTGATCCCCGGCGGCGACGATAACCCTGATGAATACTATGACGAAGAAGAATTTTTGCCGGACGATTGGGACGATACCGATGAAGACGGCAAAAAAGGCGGCTACACCACCATTAAACGCAAGAAGACCATCTATCCCGGTTTCCCTGTATGGGGCATTGTTTTGATCGTTGGCGGTTGTGTGATCGTAGCCACCGGTATTCTGTTGCTTATCCTTTTCCTGCTTCGCAGGAAAAAGAAAAAGCAGGCGGAAGAAGTATTGAATGCAGAAGAAGCAGAATTTCCTGATCTTCCTTTGCAGGAGTAAAAGAGAGGCAAAACAAAAATGAAAATCGGCGTATGTATGAATTTATACAGCGTAGAGCAGTTGGAAGACCAATTGAAAACGCTGTGCAGTCACGGCTTTGATACCTGCCAGCTTGTTTGCTGGAACACCGCATTTTTCACAGATGAAATCGCCGCGCAGGTAAAAGCATTGTTTGAGCAGTACAAGGTGACTCCGTCCGCATTTTGGTGCGGATGGAGCGGCCCTTGTGTGTGGAATTTTTACGAGGGACAGCAGACCATTGGCTTGGTACCGCCCGAGTACCGCGAAATGCGTGTAAAAGAACTATGTGACGGTTCCGACTTTGCCAAGGTGCTCGGTATTGAAAACGTAGTCACCCATATGGGCTTCATCCCTGAAGATCCGAACGATGCTCGTTTTGAGGGCTTCTGTGATGCCGTGAGAGAGGTGGCAGAGTATTGCAAGAAAAATGGGCAGTATCTGCTGTTTGAAACGGGACAAGAGACGCCTGTTACCATGTTGCGTACCTTTGAAGTGGTCGGCACCGATAATCTCGGTGTAAACTTGGATACCGCAAACCTTATTCTGTACGGCAGAGCGAACCCCGTGGATGCGTTGGACGTATTCGGTAAATACGTGCGCAACCTGCACGCCAAAGACGGTAAATATCCCACTAACGGTCACGATTTGGGCGAAGAAACCCGTCTGGGTGACGGCAAAGTGGACTTTAAGGGCGTGTTTGAAGCACTAAAAGTACACGGGTATGACGGTCCTGTGACCATTGAACGTGAGATTTCGGGCGACCAGCAGATTGCAGATATTGACCATGCACGTAAACTGCTCACCAAAGTTATCAAAGAGGTTTATGGACCCGAGATGGACTGTTAGGAGTAAAGAATGAGTAAACTGCGAATTTGCGTTATCGGTTGCGGTGTGATTTCACCGATGCATTTATGTTCCGTAAAGGCGTTTGACGACGTGGAACTGGTCGGCGTTTGTGACATCAAACCCGACCGTGCGGAAGGGACGGCTTTAGCGTATAACACCAAAGCATATACCGACTATAAGGTGATGCTTACAGAACAAAAACCCGATGTGGTACACGTGTGTGTGCCGCACTATCTACATCCCGGTATTTCAAAATTTGCTATTGAACACGGCATTAACACTTTGTGTGAAAAGCCGATCAGCATTGAAATGAAAGATGCGGTAGAGAACGTTGAGTTGGCGGAGAAATTGGGCGTGCATTACGGCATTATTTTCCAATGCCGCTACAATTCCCCGTCTCAACTGGTGAAAAAGTGTATTGAAGACGGTACGCTCGGCAAAGTGATAAGTGCCCGTTCGGTACTGACTTGGTGTAAACCTGACGAGTATTATTCCTGGTCCGATTGGAAAGGTACCTGGGATAAAGAGGGCGGCGGTGTCATTATCGACCAAGCCATTCACTCGATGGACCTTGTCAACTGGTTTATCGGGTCTGAGCCGACGTCTGTGTATGCGCACTACGATAACCGTGGCCATGATATCATGGAAGTAGATGACAGCGCGGAAGGCTTTATCAAATATAAAAACGGCGCTACATACGGTTTCTGGGCGATGAATAACTACGGTTGTGACGAGCCTATTGAAATCAGACTTCTGTGTGAAAACGGTAAAGCGGTATTGTCTTATGAAGAAACCACCATCACCTTAAATAACGGCACCGTCATCACAAAGCGTCAGAATGATGCGGAAGCGGTACTGGAAGGTGTCGGTAAAGAATACTGGGGTTTACAACACGTAAGACAAATTCGGCAGTTTTATAACACAGTGCAAGGCAAAGAACAACTGGAAATCAGCGCAAGAGAGGCGCTGAAAATCCAAAAAATCATCTGTGCAGTATACGAGAGTTCTCGAAAGGGAGAACCAGTCGTTTTTGAATGATACAAGGGGACGATAACAATGGTAAAAGTAGCAATTATCGGTTTTGGCGGTATTGCCAACGGTGCGCATTATCCTGCGTATAAGAAATTGGAGGCAGAAGGCGTCGCAAAGGTGGTTGCGGTATGTGACGTGGACGAAAACCGCTTCGGCGGATCGGTTTCCATCAATATCGGCAGTTCTGACGACAGTTTGGAACGCGATTTTACGCCGTACACCGATTGGCGGGTAATGCTCCAAAACGAAGACATTGATATGGTAGACATTTGCGTGCCATCTTTCTTACATGCTGACGTTGCGTGCGGTGTGTTGGAAATGGGGTATGACGTGCTGAGTGAAAAACCGATGGCATTGGATTATGACACCTGTCTTAAAATGTTGGAGACGCAGAAGAAGAGCGGCAAACAGTTGATG
>JAZNXY010000069.1:0-19232 GCA_045594105.1 Acutalibacteraceae bacterium
AGTGCCGCCAAGCCCTCACCGGTTACCAGCGGATCGCCTTTTTCGTCATTTTTGAAGGTGCATTCCACATAGCCGCCTTCAAGAACGGTGCCGTCTTTAATATATTCGCCGTATCTGCGAATAAAACTACCGGTCGCAACCAAGCGGCAGATAACCTCCAGACCGTGACCAAACACGGTAGCGGGAAGCACTTCCATAGTGGCATTTTCCACATCGGCGGAAACGTAGTGGGTTTTCACGCCTGCGGCTTTGAGCATTTCAAAATAATACACAGAGGTTTCCAGGTTTGCTCTGCCGATACCTTCAATGGTCAACCCTACGGTGTTCTCACCGGGATCAAACACACCGTCTTTACCGGTGCAGTCATCTTTAAATTTCAGCATAACGTTGCCGTTTGCCAATTTGTAAACATCTTTGGTTTTACCTGTATACAGTTTTTCCATTGCACAACATCCTTCACAAAAAAATTACGATTTATTTTACCGCTTTTTTCGGCATTTGTAAAGGTGTTGCACAGAAAAAGTCCAAAAAAACGCAAAAAAAATACGCAGGCAATCACACTTGCCTGCGTATTTCTTCAGAAACAACTGGTTACTGTGTCCACGAGATCCCCTACCGAACGCAATGCACGTCCCATATTGCGTTTAATGCCTTTGCGGTTATCATACAAATAATAACTGCCTACAGCACCTACAACACAGCCAAGAGCCATACCGATGCCGACACCTTTTGCTATCTTCATCATACCCATTTTCATACCGCTCCTCCTTTCCGTTTTCAGCATTCCCGCATACTTACACAATATACTTGCTTTTCCGGAGAAAAGAGCGTATAATCCCCGTAGGAGTTGATAAAATGTCTGTTCTTAACATTGTTTTGGTTGAGCCCGAGATTCCGCAGAACACGGGAAATATCAGCCGCACCTGTGCCGCAACAGGTGCACGGTTACATCTCATTGAACCGCTCGGCTTTAAAATTGATGATAAAAAAATGAAACGTGCAGGACTGGATTATTGGCATCTGCTGGATATCACCTATTACAAAGACTTAGACGATTTTTTTAAGAAAAACGAAGGACCGTTTTTCTTCTTTACCACAAAGGCAAAGCACATACATTCTTCTGTACAATACCCCGACGGTGCCTATCTCGTATTCGGCAAGGAAACCGCCGGTTTACCCGAAGAATTATTACGTGAGCACCCTGAAAGCTGTGTGAGGTTGCCCATGATTGACGATGACAGTGCACGTTCGCTCAATCTGTCAAATGCAGTTGCGGTCGGTGCTTACGAAGTGCTGCGCCAATGGGGATATCCCGAAATGCGTACCGCAGGACGCCTCACAAGGTTTGACTGGTAACAAAAAACCACCCTGTTGGGTGGTTTTTTTATATGACACCTATTTCTTCGGCTGTTTCATTTGCCAAATCCGCAGGGCAGATGCCGAATCGTTTTTTAGAGGTGAAGGATACAACCGTGTCAAAATTCGGACGGCGATGCCCCAAACTATGGCAATCACTCCCAAAAACAACAGGCACACCACGTTTTATCCACCCTTTTACGAGTTTACGGATATACCGATGCTTCAGATCATCATTGTTGACCTGTACCACCACTTCCTGCAATGCAATCAAGGCATCAAAGTCTTTGTCATTATAGTATGCTGCGTAGCGGGTCAGATGTGCCAATATCGGCTTACAATTGTGCTTATAATACACGTTTTCAATGGCCTCTATCATCCACTCGGAAAGCGGCAGATACGGCATTTCCAACAGCATATACGGCGTATCGCCCAAGCACAGCTTTTCTATCCCCTCTACAGCTGCAAGATCACGCATAACATGCACCTCTGCACCGAGAACAGTTTTCAGCGGTATATCCCCTGCCGCCTGCAACGTAGAATACGCCGCCGCACGACGTGCCAAAAATGCCGCAGGTGTTTCGTGATCCGCATAGTAATGCGGTGTCAGTGCAACCGTTTCAATGCCTTGCGTCTTTAACGCATGCAGCATCCCAAAGGACGTTTCCGTCTCCTTCGCACCGTCATCCACAGCAGGCAGAATATGTGTATGAAAATCAGTCTTTATGCGTTGCTCCATAGCCATACCCGTATCCGTATTTCTTATAATAATACTGTCTCTTACGTTCGGTACCAATCTGCTTATAATCATTGATAATTACACCAAGCAAATTGCCGTTGACGTTTTCAATGTTCTTAACCGCTTCTTCCAGTTCATCGTACGTGGTGGTATTCTGACGACATACCAAAACGGTGCCCGAAGCACGTGCCGCCAACACCAGACCGTCGGTTACAACGTTTACGGGAGGCGTGTCAATAAACACATACGCATATTCTTCCGCCGCCTGATTCAAAAACTGTACCATACGTGCCGAACCGAGCAATTCCGACGGATTAGGCGGAATCGGACCGGAGGTAATCAAATCCAGATTGGGTGCAACGTCCTTTTGCACAATATCCTGCCACGTAGCCAGATTGATAAGATGCCGTGTCAGACCTTCAGATTTAGACACGTGAAAATGCTTATGCAACGTCGGTTTACGCAGGTCGGCATCCACCAACAACACACGGCTGCCGGTCTGTGCCATCAATACAGCCAGATTGCTGCAAGTGGTAGATTTACCCGCACCCGGCTCGGAAGAGGAAACCAAAACAATCTTTTTTGGAGAGGACGCAAGTGAGAACAGCAAATTGGCACGCAATGCCTTATATGCTTCTACAATCTCAAACGAATTGCCAACCGTTGTTTTCTTTTCTTTTGCCTTAGGCATTTTTTGCGCCTCCTCTCACTTCTTGTTCAAATTCGGGAATAGCACCCAGCACCGGCACCTGCAATCTTGCTTTTAAGTCCGCTTCGGTCTTTACGGTGTTATCCAAAAGATACCGCAAGACAACAAAAAGCGCCGACAATCCCAATCCTGCCAACAGTCCCATACCGGCCATGCGGGGAATATTCGGAGAGGTTTTGGCACCGTTACGGGCTTTGCCGATCACACGCACCGAGCCCGATTCCACATTTTGCAAAATCTCAGGTGCGACACCTGCCAAAGCATTACACACCTCAGCAGCAAACACAGGATCATCTGCGGTAACCTGTATACGCATCATAGCAGTGCCTTCAATACCTGTCACAGAAACCATTTTTGAAAGCTGCTGTACCGTGACGTTGCGGCTGAGCAACGGCAGGACTTTTTCAAGAGATGCACTGTATTTCAACACATCGGTATAGGTCAGCACCAGCCATTCGGATGACGTCAGGTTACTATAGGTGGCAGCCGCCTCCTGCTGTGCGGCATCAGCGATGTTGGAAACATACATGGAAACACCGCTGGTGTATTTTTCCGGCATACAGAACTTAGCGAAACAGCCGAACGCTATTGCACCAACCACTGCACACAAAACCAGCCAGCGCATCTTTGCCAACAACAATTTTAACATGGTCTGTAAATCTACTTTTTGCATATCGATATCCTCTTCCGTCTCACGTTAATACATAGTTCCGTCTCAACCGCGTCGTTTGCCACGCTTACAGGCAGACACGAGATAATACAGCGCAAACACCAACAGCATTGCCGTAATGCCGCCCGCGATGTCCAACCACACATCCGAAACAGCAGGTCCGCGTTTCGAAAAAATCTGTATGGTTTCATCCATAAAAGCAACCAAAAACACGGTGCCCGGCATCCACAATATATCGTTTCTGTCAGGTTTTCCTCCAAGGACGCCGTACAGCGTCACTTCAAGGCCCAACAAGAAAAATTCCAGAAAATGTGCCAGCTTACGCACCGTATGCTCATTCACCTGTATCGGCAAGCCAAGAAGGTCCGCCGCATTTTGCAAGAAATCCCGCACCCATCCGCTTTGGGATGAAGATGCTGTCTTGCTAAGGCAGGACTGTGTCCATATAAACACAACCGTGCAGACAATCAAGATAAGCAAAACCGCACGCAGCAGTTTATTCTTTTTCATTATGTTCCTCCTCGATCCGACCGTTGCGTATATACAACACTCTGTCACAAGCACGCAGTGCAGCACTGCGGTGAGAAATGCAAATCACCGTTTTATCGGCTAATTTGCGTAGGTTAGTTAATATCAAATGTTCTGTCACTTCATCCAAAGCAGACGTTGCCTCGTCCAGCAACAGTACCGGTGCATTATACAAAACACCTCTGGCAATGGCAAGGCGTTGCAACTGACCGTCAGACAAACCAAGGCCTCGTTCTCCCAAAACCGTATCCAATCCTTGCGGTAAACTGCGGATAAACTCGTCAATCGCTGCCAGCTCCGCCGCTTGCCATATCTGCTCGTCGGTGACATCATCGCAGCCAAAGGTGATGTTCTGACGAATGGTACCAGACAACAGGAAGTTCCCCTGCGGTACATACGAAAAATAGCCACGGGTAGAAGCAGTAATCGGCACATCACCCTTCGCAGTCCTGCAAATCATCTCACCGCTGTCTGCTTCCAGAAAACCAAGCAACAGTTTCAGTAAGGTGCTTTTACCAATACCCGAATGGCCTGCCAATGCCACAAACTCACCGCTTCGAATCACGACAGATGCGTTTTCAAACACCATATCACGATCATATCGGAAGCTGAGATTGCGTATCTCGATACTTTCCAATGCCGCCATCTCTTCTTGTGACAATGCAGACGGTTCATCCTCCAGCTGCTCCAATTCCATCAAACGTTCCGCAGAAGACAACATGCTGTAATACTGCGGCATAATACCCGACATACCGCGAATAGGGCTTTGCACCTGCTGTACAATCTGCAAAAAAGCAGTTAACGTACCGAAGGTAATAAGGCCGGCGGCCAAACGCCAGGCACCCCACGCAAGTGCCACGTAGTAGCAGCCCGAAAACAGCAGATACATAGCCGTACCTGTCAGACTGCCGACACGGGAACGACGCATCTTATGACGGTAGTTTTCTCTGAGCAAACCACCAAGACGGCGGGAGGTCCACCGTGTAGCACAAAACGCCTGTATAACAGACCAGTTTTCCAGACTTTCCTGCATAAAGAAGCGGGCTTCCCCATCGGTTCTTTGACAATCCGCATGTATTTTTTTGATAAACACACCATACAGTCGTCCGGCTGACAGCAGCAGGATACCCGCCGCCACCAAAATGGCAGCGAAAACCTTGTCCATCATAATCAGCACCACCAAAGCGGCTGTCAGACGGGTAATCAGCGACACCACGTGCGGAAAAAGCGATGCCACCGTATCCGCAGCAACATTTACGTCGCTTGTCAGACGATTGAGAATATCTCCCGAGGAAAAACGGGAAATGTCCTGCCACTTTTTACGGTATAAAGAGCTAAAAATCCTTTCTTTGATACGGATTTCCATTCTGCCGACAGCACGTGTCTGCAAAACATGCTTACAAATACCGACAACCGCCTGTAACAGAAGCACGGCAATCAGCAGACCGCTGTAGTACCACATATTGCCTTCCATCACACCTGTGGCAACATCCACTACCTTCTGAGAAATCAGTGCAAAAACAACATAACTGAAAGAAATAGCCGCACCTGCAAGAGTCAACAATAAAATCGTCAACCATTCTTTGCGTGCGATACGCCATATCCATTTTTGTGCAGGTTGTTTTTCCATACCATTCATGCCTTTTTCCTCAAAATAGAACGAATTTTCGCAGTAATCCGTTTATAGAGATACATGCTCTTAAGCAGTATCGGGCGTACCGGACGCAACATCATCCATACGTGCACGTACACTTTATACCAAAAATCGGTACATGCCACATATTTTCCTTTGCGGTGAAACCCGACTGCAATCGCTATAATGCAATTATTCGGCACCCCGTATTCCTTTTCAGTTTGTGCGTCACCGCACATCGTATAGGTGGAAGCACCGATATCCACGATACGGTGTAAAACGAACTTTCCGTCCGGACGTCGATATAACGGAACATCACCGATTTGCAACGTATGGACATCGCACTTTTTCAGTACCACCTGATCCCGACAGCTTGCTAAAAACGGGCGCATACTGTTGCCCGTCACAATCAGCACCACTTCAGAGCCGGCCTCCATACATTCCACCATCACCGGAGAAAGCTCCTCAAGAGATGTCAATATAACGCGTTGTTCCACTTTATTCCTCCAGCAAAGCGCTATCCTGCAGTTTTTCCAAAAAAGCAGTTACATCAGCAGCGGCACGTTGCTCCTCTACATCATATTCTTCCAGCAAAGCCGCCGTAAGCGATTCTTTTGTCTGATCAGTTTCCAGTAATTTCCAGAGAAATGCACCCGTATCATTCAAAGTAATCATACAACGAAAATCCACCGTCTGTGCACCGACCGGCACCACAATATGATTATCGCCTACACTCTTCAATACAAAGCCACTTTTCAGTTTCATTACAAACAGCTCCTTTTACTTCTCGAAAATACCGCGACGTGCCACCATAGCCGCCTGCGGATCCATATTACACTGCAACCGATACACCGGCACCGACTGTGCCAATGCTATCATCACATCTACCAGCTTCTCGCCGACTTTTTCGTCGTGATACGGCTGTACCAATTCGTTGCGGATATGTCCCAACGCATCTGTCAGAGACAGTCTCTCGATGCTGTTCTCCTCGGCACGTTGTACAAAAACCACCGCTTTCAGCGGCACGCAAACGTTGGCATTTAAGTCGGTTTTCCCGCTCCACGGCGCACCGTACATCAGCACCTTACCGTTTTCAAAGCGCAGTGCGGGTTTATCGTCGTTGACATGAACAACGTCTTCGCCAAAGCACTGTTTCCACAAAGCGGTGTGGGTGGATTTTCCGGTCCCCGAGGGTGCCGAAAAAATAACCCCCTCGCCTTTATACGCAATCGCCGAGCCGTGCAATACCGCACCGCCGAGAGCACCCAGACGATTGGCAAAATCAAAGCCCGTGTATGCATATTCAAAATCAATACCACGCAAATCGGTGTCCGGCGGCGGACACACCGTGATTTCGACATCCGAAAAATCTTCCGTGTAGCAACACATATGATAATACATTTCTTTCTTGGGGTAGTATGAAAGAACACACAAGCGCCCGTCTGATAAACGCATTACTGTGGTATTATGAATGGTGCGAACGTGTTCTCCTGCGGGTATTGGTATTTCCGAAACCGTTTTGGAAACCAACCGCATCTGTGCCGGCTCATCATCTTTCGCAGCATACGGCAGGAGACGGTCTCTCATAAAATCCGCATCGCTCATTTCAATGTCTATCGGCATCTGTGCCACCTTGATACGCAACATCCCGCACCTCCTCATAATAAATATAATACTCATAATATTATATAAAATAAAATGTCACTTGTCAATGTTATTTAGTGAATATATCTCCCCGGTTTTTTGGTTTCCGGATTTCGAATTCGATCGAATTACAAAAAAAGAGAATACCCGATTGGGTATTCTCTTTTTTGTTGCGAAAGAACGACCAAAAGTATTGTGGCTGTGCTATTCGACAAATAAGAATTTGTCGAACAGATTCTATCACAAATACGGAATATTTTCAATGATATATCGCTAATGCGATATGATATAATTTCCGTTCCTATCATACGCAAAGCGTATATCATCTGCGAAGCAGATATCATGGCGCCAGCTATATCATCCGTTCCGACAGGAACGGATATTATTGAAAAAAGTCACCTTTGCCGGTAGACAAAAGTGACTTTTTTCGTGCGAAAGAGTAACCAAACAGAGCAAAATCGAGGTAAAAGTAAGCAAACGTACACCCCGACTATTTATACTGTTGCGGCAAAAACTGTAACAATGAGTCCGTATGAGCTCCGACTATTATTTGATTCGTTATTTCGATAATTGTAAAGTCCTCCTGTTGAAAACTATCAACAAAGCTTTGCTCGTTCTCATATAATATTTCTTTACCATACCATGGTTTGTTTGATTGAGGTGTCAGTTCAAGATAGATAAGTTTTCCTTCTGCTTCAAAGGTGAGAATTGTATGTGGAGTCTTTTTAACATTATGATGAAGTAGCCAAATTTTACTTGGGACATTTAATTCATCTAAAATGATTTTCATTACAATCACCGCATCAATGCAAGTTCCGATTTTTTCTTTCATGGTATCTTGCGGATCTTGTATACGATAGATGTTTTTTTGCAGATTGAAAAACTTTTCATCAAATCCATTGCTGAAATCAGGTGTATACTTTCTGCCCTCAGAATAAAACCCGTACTGATAGCCGCTTTGGTATAGCTCTCGCCTTAAAATATCACATATTTCCACGATTTTCATTTTGAATTCTCCTTTGCGGTTCTACAGGAAGCAATCAATAATCTGCGAATATTGCCGCATAGTTTCTCGGCATATTGATATGTGGAAATATCTATTCTCTTGGTTTCATACATCAATTTCAACCAATAACTAGTTTCATTTGACTCTTTCAATGCGATTTCTAATTTTGCCACAAAATCCTTCTTGCTCTGTGCGTATTGTGCTTCGTGAATATTTGCCCCAACAGATGTGCCTGCTCGTGCAAGCTGATCGGTCATATAAGAGCTTTTCGGTGCAGTTACACCGTCAACAAGATTAACAATAGCAACCGCAAATTCAAAAGATAAGTCAAGTAATTTGTTTTCGGACATAAATGCACCTTCTTTCAACGACATTATATAATAAAAGTTGTGTTTTTCAAAGATATATAGCTGACACGATATGATAATCGGCTAGCGCCGTATGATATATTTACTCTGCAAATATGATATAATATCCGTTCCTTCATATGCCGCAGGCATATATCACCGCACGAAGTGCGATATCATATCGAAGATATATCGCCCGTTCCGACAGGAACGGATATCATTGTAAAAAAAGCTCTTTTGTCAGGTAGACAAAAGAGTTTTTTGACATGGAGCGGAAGACGGGAATCGAACCCGCATATTCAGCTTGGGAAGCTGACGTTCTACCACTGAACTACTCCCGCATTGCTGCATATTGTAGCATATCTGTTTTCAAAAAGCAAGCATCAATTCTGCTGTTCGCAAAAAAACGCATACTGCTCTGCCAAATACACACGGCTTTGATCCAGGCCTTCCTGCGTAAGCGGCAGCACCGTTTCGGCAACCATTTCGCTCATAGCACTGCAAAGTGGTCCGTACCACACCGCAACCGTCAGACTGCTCTCCCCTGTTTCTTTATCCTTCTTAGGGGTCAGTATGTAGTTCATACCCTTATGGCTGCCTGTAAACGTATTGCCATTGGTGAAGAAAAGTAATTTTGGGTAATCAAACACAGCGGTATCCATAATGTTATCTCCTCAAAAACAGTTTATGCAAACAGTATACCATATCCCTTAACAAAATCCAAGAGGAAATATGTAACTCTTGCTTTTTTCTTTGAAAAACGGTATAATTAACAGAAGATTCGAAAGGAGGCGACTGAACTTGCTCGGTAAACTTTTCACACTGGCTTTCCCCTTGTTTTCCTTGTATCATCACGTCTACGCCTTCTTCTACATACTCACCATACAAGCATGTCGCTACCGAAAGAACCTGCGGCGCCGTTTCAAAAAATACCGCAAACGTGTTCTAAAAAGCTGTGTCGCCGCTTTCCGCATTCTTGCTCTACGCCCATTCAAGCTGGCAATCAGCGGCGGTTTCCGTTCTTTGCTCGGTTTCGGGCGGCTCATCAGCTTCTTCGCAGCCATTATTTTGCTGTTTAACGCACTGTATATGGATGCGAAAACCACCCTCGCTTACACCGTCACCTATCACGGACAAAAAATCGGGCAGGTAGAATCACGCAGCGTATTAACCGACGCCGTTGCGTACGCCGAAGAAAAAATGCAGTTTTTTGAGATGGATGCCTATCCGCAAATCCAATATACCATTGCCGATAAGACGGCATTGGATACTGCACAAGACATCGGCAATGCCATTCTTCAACAGCACAGCGACCGCCTCACAACCGCAAGCGGCCTGTTTGTAGGACAAACCTTCTACGGTGCGGTAACAGACCGAAAAGCATTGGATACGTTGATGGAAGCCCTACGTACCTCACAAGACATCGGCAACGAGGTCAAGCCGTCTGCGTTTGCACAAAAGGTGAAATTGGTAGACGGTGCATATCCCTTCAGCACCCTCACCTCCATCGACAGCATCAACGAAACGTTGACAAGCGGCTACACCGAGCCGGTATATTATACCGCTCAAAGTGGGGACAGTCTCATCGGTATCGCCCGTAAAAACGGTTTAACCTTAGCCAAGTTACGTGAGTATAATCCCGCATATAGAGACAGCGACACGTTACATATAGGTGACCGTTTGGTCGTCAAACAAGCTTCTTCTGTGTTACAGATAAAAACCTACCGCACAGCAACCTACACCGAAAGCATTCCCTTTGAAACCAAAGTGTATTTAGAGAAAAATCATTATGCCGACGAACAGCACATTGCTGTAAAAGGTGTCAACGGCAGCCGAGAGGTTACCGCAGAAATCGAATACACCGACGGTATTGAAACGGCACGTAAGGAATTAAAATCCACCGTTTTGAAAGAACCTGTCACACAACGCCTGCAGGTGGGTGCTATACAAGGCAAGCGACCGGGCGGAAACGGCATTGTAACAGGTACGTTTACCTGGCCGCTCCCCCATTTTCGTACTATCACATCCTACTTCGGTCCACGTTGGGGCAAGGTACATCAAGGTCTGGACATTGCGGGCTACAATGTATACGGTGCTTCCATAGTCGCCGCCGACGGCGGTACAGTTGTCGCTGTCAACAAAACAAGCAAGTGGGGCACGGGGATGTTTGCCGGATACGGTTATGCCGTTATCATTGACCACGGCAAAGGATTACGCACCCTGTACGCACATTGTTCACGTATTCTTGTCAACGCAGGCGACAAGGTTTCAAAGGGTCAAGTCATCGCACGTGTAGGCAGTACGGGTATGAGCACCGGTCCTCACCTGCATTTTGAGGTGCGTCGTAACAATTCCCGTGTAAATCCTTTACCGTATTTGCAATAACTCCTTGACTTTTCCAGTGTTTCCGTTTTATAATATTAAAAAGAGATTTTTCGACAGGAAGGGACGACAATATGGCTGACATTCAGAAAATCAAACTTAACATCTGTGGCTCGGAATACACGATCTCCACCGATGAACCTGCGGGTTATATGCAGGAATTGGGTGCGCAGGTAGATACCACCATGCGTAATCTGTTAAACGGCAGCGATCGTATCACATTGGTACAGGCCGCCATTCTCACCGCTTTGATGAATGCGGATGCCGCAAAGAAAGCAACTGCTTCCGCAGACAATCTGCGTGAACAGATGAAGGATTTCATCTCCGAAAACGCACACGCACGTCAGGAAGCCGACGCTGCTCGCCGTGAGGTTGTACGTTTGCAGAACGAGGCGGATGAGCTCCGTCGTCAGCTGGCACTCCGTTAATGTTCACTCCGGAAATATTGGCACCGGCAGGTTCCGCCGATGCCCTCAAAGCGGCGGTACGGTGCGGTGCCGCCGCTGTTTATTTGGGAACCGATGCGTTCAACGCACGAAAACACGCTGAAAACTTTGCAGGCGACGCCTTAAAAGAGGCAGTCGCCTATTGTCATATACACGGTGTACAGGTACATCTCACCCTCAATACACTTATCCGGGAAAACGAAATGGAAAAAGCCGTTGAGGTGGCTGTGCGTGCACAAAATTACGGTGTGGATGCACTCATCGTACAGGACCTCGGTCTGGCACGTCGGTTACGTGCAATCTTACCGGATATGCCGCTGCACGCATCCACACAGCTTTCCTGTCATTCTCCCGAAGGCGTGCGTTTTTTACGTGATCAAGGGTTTTCAAGAGTGGTTTTATCCCGTGAAATGTCTCTGGAGGAAATTCGCCGTTGCAGCGGTCTTGGCTGCGAGTTGGAAGTATTTGTTCACGGTGCTTTATGTATGTGCGTATCGGGACAATGCTATATGTCTGCAGCTCTTGGCGGCAGAAGCGGCAATCGAGGTGTTTGCGCACAGCCCTGTCGGTTACCCTTCGAAGCGGCAGGTACCGAAAATCATACAAACGGCTATGCACTGAGTCTGAAAGACCTGTCTCTTACACAATACATCCCTGCACTCGTCAAAGCAGGTGTTGTATCCTTCAAAATTGAAGGGCGCATGAAACGACCCGAATACGTCGCTGCCGCCGTCACCGTGTGCCGTGCTGCAGCAGACGGTGTACCTGTTTCCGCTGAATTACAGGAGCAGCTACGTGCGGTTTTCTCCCGTTCGGGCTTTACCGACGGGTATTATACGGGAAAACGCGGCACCGCCATGTTCGGTATTCGCAGACAGGAGGATGTCACAGCCGCACCACCCGCCTTAAAAGCATTATCAGCATTATACGCAAAAGAAAAGCAGCACATTCCCATTTCATTGCATCTCACGGCCCGAGTGGGAACACCGTCTGTTCTGACAGTTACTGACAATGACGGACATACCGTTTCCGTTACGGGTGAAACGGCACAAGCGGCAATCAACGTACCCACTACTGTTGAAAAAGCTGTCACCGCCTTGTGTAAAACGGGCGGCACACCCTATCTTGCGACCGCTACCGCAGACATCGGAGAAGATGTCATACTCCCCGCCTCTGCGTTAAACGCCTTGCGGAGAGACGCTTTAGAAGCATTAAGCGAGATGCGTGCTGCCGTTCCTGTGCGTCGCATTGAAAATCCTGCATTTTTAGATGTAAAGAGAAAGGACTTTACACGTATGCGTTTGCTGCGACTACAGTCTTTTGAGCAGTACAGCACCGCTTTATGCAACGAAACCGTGGTTTTGCCACTATCTACACCTATAGACGTACTAAAACAGATTGCCGACAGTCACCAAGGCGTTTTGGGTGTCGAGCTACCTCGAGGTGTGTTTGGCAACACCTCTTGGATATATACACGGCTAAAGGATGCTGCAGCGTGTGGTGCGTGCTTCGTAGTATGCAACAATATTAACGGTATCGAAATGGCAAAAGCTTGTGATCTGCCGATTGTTGGCGGCTTTGGCTGTAACATCACCAACAGCGATGCTGTTGACTTTTATGCCGAAAACGGTTTTGAAGGACTCACCCTTTCCCCCGAGCTCTCCTTTCCGCAAATGCGATTTGCCGAAAGTGCGGCATTGCATTGCGGGTTACTTGTGTATGGCAGATTACCGCTGATGCTGACACGCAACTGTCCACGTAATGCATCAGGTGGCAGCTGTAACAACTGTAAAGGCGGTTGCCTTGTCGACAGAAAACAAGTGTCCTTTCCCCTTGTTTGTGAAAACGGATGCACTGAGGTACTCAACAGCGTCCCCACCTATTGGGGTGACCGTTTACAAGACCTGCCACCCTATCTGTTTCACGTATATCACTTCACCACCGAAAGCGCCGCACAAGTCAGCGACATTCTTTCGCTTTACGACAGCGGCGCACAACCACCGTTTGAAATCACCCGTGGCATGTACCGCAAAGGCGTAGAATAAAAGAGAAACCGAAGGGCTGTTGCCCTTCGGTTTTTTGCGTGATACCTTATTTCAGGTTGTTCTGTTCGTATGCCTGGATCATTTTCTTGACCATCTGGCCACCGATAGAACCGGCCTGCTTAGAGGTCAAATCGCCATTGTAACCTTGTTTCAGGTTTACGCCAACCTCGTTAGCAGCTTCCATTTTGAAGCGGTTAAGACCTTCGCGAGCTTCAGGAACTACACTTTTATTAGCCATTTCTTTTACACTCCTCAACACAAATATTTCTTTTGCGTTTGCAAAAGTATTTTGTGTAAGCACAAGCGACTTATCCGTGACAAATTGTGTCACAAAAAGCAGTTTTTTCCTAGTTTTTTCAAAACTGCCGCAACACCAAACAAGCCACCTGCTGCATTTCTACATGTTCAAAGATATTTCGGTTACAAACAGTGTGCCGTCCTTCACAAAGAAGCGTACGGTGTATCCTGCAAAGGTCATACCGTATTCTCTGTCATCATCGTGATAAGAAGGGCGCGGGTCTTGTTCCAAAATCTTTGTGAGTTCTTCTTTGCGATCAAACACCACCGTATCGGCAAACTCGACACGCAACCGATACTCTGTCAGCGGTGCGGCAAAGCCGCCGGTCGCTTCGGGAATACAATCCGCATGCGGCAGATACGGTTTTATATCATAGATCGGTGTGCCGTCCACCATATCCGCTCCCCGCACAACCAATCGTGGTGCATTTTCGCCTTCCCACTCAATTTTTTCCAATTTTACGCAGGACAGGCCGATAGGATTGGGGCGAAACGGTGAACGTGTTGCAAAAACACCCATACGTGTGTTCCCACCAAGACGAGGCGGACGTACCGTCGGCGACCAACCCGCTTGCACATTTTCCGAAAACTCCCACAAAATCCAAATATGGGAAAAGCCGTCTAATCCACGCACGGCAGACGGATCACGAAACGCCTTTTCGAACTCTATCACACCCTGCGTTTGTGCCAAACCGCTTTGCCGTGGAATACCAAACTTCTCAGGAAAATCGGTGCGTATTACCGCAATTTTTTTCATTGCTGTTCACCTCGTATCAAGGTGCGTATGGTGCCGCCGCCAACAACGGTATCTCCATCATAGAACACAACCGCTTGTCCCGGTGCTGCCACCTTCGGCTCATGAAACTCTACACGTACACCGTTTGCCACAGGATAAACCGTGGCAGGTGTTTCAGGTTGATGATAACGGGTTTTTGCCATAATGTGTATCGGTGCCTTCAATGCTTCAAACGCCATCCAATTGACGTCATCCGCAAGCAAGGCGATGCAGGGCAATTGTTCTTTAGTGCCCAGAATTACCTTGTTTTCCGCAGCATCTTTGCCCAGCACAAACATCGGTTGACCAAATGATACGCCAAGACCCTTGCGTTGTCCTACGGTATAATGGATGTGTCCCTTGTGCTTACCCAACACGTTACCGTCAGCATCCACAAAATCACCTTGCGGTACAGTTTTCCCCGTATACCGCTCTAAAAACGCCGCATAGTCCCCATCGGGAACAAAGCAGATATCCTGGCTATCGGGTTTGGATGCGGCTACCAAGCCCCTCTCCTCAGCCATTTGACGTACTTCGGTTTTCAAATAATCCCCAAGCGGAAAACGGGTATGCGCCAGCTGTTCCTGTGTCAGATGATACAGCACGTAGGTCTGATCTTTGGATATATCTCTCGGCTTTTTCAGCACATAACGACCGCTTGCTTCATCCCTTGCCACACGTGCATAATGCCCTGTGGCAACAGCATCACAGCCCATCTCCTTTGCCTTTTCCCACAAAAGAGAAAACTTCATATATCGATTGCATTCGATACACGGATTGGGTGTTTCGCCCTTGGCATATCCGTCGGCAAAGCGGCGGATAACCTCCTCGTTAAAAGCATCGGTATATTTCAGTATCTCGTGCGAAAAACCAAGTGTTGCCGCCAAAGCCGCCGCATCTGCCGCATCCTTGGAAGAGCCACACACGTTTTCGTCTTTTTCACCGCAATACAGTTGCATGGTTGCGCCGTAAAGTTTACAGCCCGCTTCCAGCAGCAATGCTGCTGTCATACAGCTGTCAACGCCGCCACTCATTGCGACCAACACAGTTTCACTCATAAAAAATCCTTACTTCAAAATCGTATTTTCCCAATCGATTGTCTGTCCGTTTTCGATATATACACGTGGCACACGTTTAGCCACTGTGCACACCGATTCATAGTGAATCGTACCGATAAAAGCGGCATACTCTTCGGTCGGCAAGCCCTCACCAAACACCGTCACGGTATCTCCCACACAAACCTCCAGGCCGGTGACATCCAGCATACATTGATCCATACATACGCGGCCGACAATAGGGGCTTTTTTGCCGTTTACGAGCATATATGCCTTTCCTGCCATCAAACGGGAATATCCGTCCGCATAACCAATCGGCACCGTCGCTACCTGCATTTGCTTTTCTGCAACAAACGTACTCCCGTAGCTGAAAGCGGTGCCTGCCGGAACGGTTTTTACCATAGACACCGCCGTTTTCAATTGCATCACAGGGCGCAACGGCCAAAAATCATTCATCCAACTGCTGTCAGGTGCCAATCCGTACAGAATAATACCCGGACGTACCGCATCCAGATGCATTTCGGGAAAACGCATAGTGCCCGCACTGTTACAGCAATGCCGTACTGCAAAATGAACACCCAGTGCTTCTACGTCCTCTACCGTCTGCATGAATCTTGCAAATTGATTTCGTGTCGGTTGCTCATCCTGTTCATCCGCCGTTGCAAAGTGAGTAAAAATCCCTTCCGCATGTAAGCACGGCAATGAAGCTGCCGCAAAAACCTCAGCCGCAGCTACCTTACGGTCTGCTTCTGTCTGGTGTACAAAACCCACACGGGACATACCTGTATCCACCTTCAGGTGTACCTTCAAGGTGACATTTCCCGCCGCAGCCGCCACATCCAGTTCCTTTGCGTGTGCAAGACTGACCACCGTTTGTGTAATATCCATTTCCACCAAACGGCAAACCTCTGCGGGCGGTGTATAGGACAGCAACAAAATAGGTTGCGTAATACCTGCTTGCCGCAGCTGCACTGCTTCCTCCACATTAGAGACAGCAAACCTCGTTGCCCCTTCTTCAAGAAAAGCATGTGCCACCTTCACTGCGCCGTGTCCGTAAGCATCCGCTTTAATGACTGCGTAAATACACGTATCCGGGGCAATCTTCTGCTGTATTAACCTGTAATTATGCCGTAAGGCATCCAAATCTATCTCTGCCCATGTGCGTTTCAACAAGTTTTCCATGAAAAGCCAACTTTCATACATATAGTTACTAATATTATACGGCTTGATGACATAAAAATCAATATACAACCAAAAATATTATTGTTTACTTTTGATACTGCTTGTGATATATTAAATTGTGTGTTAGAGATTTTTCGACAGAAAGGCACGAAAAAATGATGAAAAAAATCTTGACTTTTACGATGTTATTGGTGTTGCTGACACAAGTATTGTGTTATCCCGCTGTTTTTGCAGAAACGGAAAGCACAACAGGTGACGAAACCAAAAGCACCTCCGTGACCACCACAGAGGGTACTACCGTTACCACTACCGAGGAAACCACCTCGATTACAGAAGGCACCACCGAAAACGGCACAGAAAACACAACCGAAACGGAGGCGCAAAACACCACCGCCAATCGTTCCGCAAAAACACGCTTGATTATTTTGGAGTATAACGGCAAGCTTGCTGCACGTTTGACCGATGAGACAGGTGTTCCCGTTCCCGGGGTAGCAGTAAGTATCCAAATCGGATCCACCATTTTGCCTGCTACAACCGACGAAAACGGTTATGCGGTTCTTCCTTTTGATATGCCGGAAAAAGGCACATACATCCACTGTTCCACCGAGCCCACCTTCGTAAACGGTGTTTTGTATGCCGCAGCAGCCGCTTCGACAGGTACAACAGTGACCACCGCAAGCACCTCCTCTACGCAGGAGCAGGAGGCGGAAACCATCGTTACTACCGCCTCACCTACCTACAACCGTACCACCAAGGTGACCAGCTCAAAGAGAACCACAGCACCGCCCACATGGTATACCTACGCAGCAACAACAGGTGCAGAAGAAACCTATGTTTCTCTCGGCTTCTCCTTTGAAAGCGGCCTTCTCGATTCCTTTAAAACAGATGAAATCGCCTTTCGCAACACCGCACGATTACTGCTCACCCCCGAAACGTATGCGCAGATCATCAGCGATATGAAAGGTACGTTGCTGATGACAGCCGCCGCCTCCGCTGCAGAAGTAACCGACGAGCAGATTGCTGCGGCTTTACAGGGTGATGCGTTACTGTCACGCACCGACGCAAAGGATGTCGAGCGTGTTGTCATTGATATGGCATTAAAGCTGCAAAGTCCCACCGGAAAACAAACGGATGTGTGGAGTCTTGCTGCAGACAGCTACGTTGTGCAATTGCCCATACCGCACAGTATGCGTTCCGCAAAAGCCATTGCAGTTGCCGCAGTAACGGCGAACGGCATTTCCGCACCCGTGTACACCACCGTTTCCAAAGACGGCTTCCTTCGCTTTGATACCACCGCCCCTGTCGGCACCATTGTATTACTCGGTTTCAAAAACAGCATCCTCACCGCTTTTACAGGTGATTCCGCCGTTCTTGCTATTATCTTTTTGGTTTTAGGCATCTTATGTATCGGCGGTGCTGTATTCCTGTATATTTACTTTTTCTATCTGCCCCGTCGGGCTAAAAAAAAAGAAGCGGAAAACGTAACGCAAGACGACGTACCGACAGATGAGTTCCCTGTTTTTAGTGATGCGTTACCCACAGAAGGCAACGAACGGATTGATCCGTCAGACACCTTGGATATTTTCGCTGAGGCCGATACCGAAGAAACCCCGGCAGGCAGCGGACACACCCCCAATATTGACATTCCGCTTTAAAAGCGATACAAAAAAACACCCTTGCAGTTACTCTGCAAGGGTGTTTTCTTTTATGCAAGGGTTGCCGCCATAACCGCTTTGATGGTATGCATACGATTTTCTGCTTCATCAAACACAATAGACCGTTCGCTCTCAAACACTTCATCGGTGACTTCCATACAATCGATGCCGAACTTTTCAAAGATGTCTTTGCCTGTCTCGGTTTTGAGATCGTGAAAAGCAGGCAGGCAATGCATAAAGCGACATTGCTCTCCTGCAATATCCATCAGCTTCATAGTGATACGGTAGGGCGTCAGCTCACGAATACGCTCCTCCCAGACCTCTGTGGGCTCGCCCATAGATACCCACACATCCGTATACAACACGTCGGCATTGACAACCGCTTTTTCCGGATCGGTTTCAAATTCCAGCACAGCGCCTGTCTCTGCCGCCACCTTCTGACATGCTTCGATAAGCGCTTTATCGGGGAAATACTTTTCAGGTGCCGCCGCCACAAAATGCATACCCATTTTTGCACAGCCCACCATCAGCGAATTACCCATATTGTACCGTGCATCACCAAGGTATACCAGTTTTTTACCCTTCAGCGAACCGAAGTGCTCACGAATGGTCAAAAAATCCGCCAAAATCTGTGTCGGGTGATATTCGTTGGTAAGACCGTTCCACACGGGTACACCTGCGTAGGCAGCCAGCTCTTCTACAATTTCCTGCCCGAAACCACGATATTCAATGCCGTCAAACATTCTGCCAAGCACACGTGCGG